>CAUVCE010000026.1:0-14894 GCA_963550425.1 uncultured Neisseria sp. | reverse complement strand
CGTGAAGGTGGCCGTACCGTAGGTGCGGGCGTGGTTTCCAGCATTATTGCTTAATGAAGGGATATTGATTATGGCAAACCAAAAAATCCGTATCCGTTTGAAAGCGTATGATTATGCTTTGATTGACCGTTCCGCTCAGGAAATCGTGGAAACAGCCAAACGTACAGGCGCGGTCGTAAAAGGCCCGATTCCCCTGCCGACCAAAATTGAGCGTTTCAACATCCTGCGTTCTCCGCATGTGAATAAAACTTCACGCGAACAGTTGGAAATCCGCACCCATCTGCGTTTGATGGATATTGTGGATTGGACGGATAAAACCACTGATGCACTGATGAAGTTGGATCTGCCTGCAGGCGTTGATGTAGAAATTAAAGTTCAGTAGTCAGTATTTTGATAAAAAAGCCGAATGTTGATTCATTCGGCTTTTTTATTAATCAGATTTTGAAGCGTTTGTTTTGGGATATTTTTGCCAACTTGGCCTGTATGGCGGCCAGGTTGCTGCGGCCTTCTTCTTTGCTTACCAATGGTTCGCCGCCTTTCCTTCCCTGTATTTTCAAATCTTCCTGCGGCATTTCATCAATGAAGCGGCTGGGTTCTAAAAATTCCCAAACGCCGTATTTTTTTCTTTTTAAACAATGTGTCAATGTGAGTTCGCGTTTTGCGCGGGTAATGCCGACATACATCAGGCGGCGTTCTTCTTCCAAACCTCCCGCCTCTATGCTGTCTGTATGGGGAAACAGCCCTTCTTCGCAACCGACCAAGAAAACGAAGGGGTATTCCAAGCCTTTGGCCGCGTGTAGTGTGGACATTTTGACGGCATCGGTTTCTTCCTGCCCTTTATCTTCCAGCAATGTCATTAGCGCAATGGTTTGTGCCAGTTCGATAATGTTTTTTCCGTCTTCCTCCCCCTTACGTTTCAGCCATTCGGCAAAATCCAGCACGTTGCGCCATTTTACCTCGCCGCTTTTCCCCTCCTCTTTTTCGGTCAGGTGGTTTTCGTAGCCGATGTCGTCAAGCAGGTTTTGAATTAGTTTGCCTGCGGGTTCTGTTTCGGCACGGCGGCGGTAGTTGTTGATTAATTTGATAAAGCGGTTGACGTTCTCTTTGTTGGCATCGGTTAGCCGGGCTTGGGTTTCTTCCTTTCGGACAGCATCGAATAGTGAACAATGACGGGCTTGCGCTTGGCCGTTCAGGCAGTTTAATGTGGCCGCGCCAATGCCGCGTTTGGGCGTGGTGGCGGCACGGATGAAGGAAGGGTCGTCTGCAGGATTGGCCAACAGGCGGATATAGGCCAAGATGTCTTTGATTTCGGCTTTGTCAAAAAAGCTCTGCCCGCCTGAAAGCCGATAAGGGATGCGGGCGGCACGCAGTGCTTCTTCAAACAGCCTCGCCTGATGGTTGCCGCGGTACAGGATGGCAAAATCGCCATAATGCACGCGGCCTTCGCCAATCAGTTTCCGTTTGTTGATTTCATTGGCCACCCATTCTGCCTCGTGCCTTTCGTTTTGGCAGGCGATGACGCGGATCGGCTCGCCTTGGGCATATTGCGACCACAGGGTTTTGGGAAAGAGTTTGGGGTTGTTGGCGATAACCCGGTTGGCAACTTTGAGGATGCGGGCAGTGGAACGGTAGTTTTGTTCGAGTTTGATGACTTTTAGCTGCGGGTAGTCGCGTTGCAGTTGTTTCAGGTTTTCCATGTCGGCACCGCGCCAAGCATAGATGCTTTGGTCATCGTCGCCCACGGCGGTAAACATGCCCCCTGCTCCGGCCAGCAGCCGCATTAAGGCGTATTGGCAGCCGTTGGTATCTTGACATTCGTCTATCAACAGGTAACGAAGCCGGCTTTGCCATTTGTTTCGGATTTCGCCGTGTTCTTTCAGCAGTAGCGCGGGCAGGCGGATAAGGTCGTCAAAATCGGCCGCTTGGTAGTGCTGCAGGGTTTGTTGATAGGCGGCATAGGTTTGGGCGGTTTGCCGCTGCCAGTCGCCCGATGCCGCCTGAAGGGCTTGTTGCGGGGTAAGGAGTTTGTTTTTCCAAAGGGAGATTTGCTGTTGGATGTTGAACAGCTGTTCGCGGCCGGTGGTGGAAGTCAGGTCGGCAATGACGGCGAGGCTGTCGGCGGCATCGAAAATGGAAAAGTTTTTTTTCAGCCCGGCCGCTTGGGCTTCTTCGCGCAGGATACGCATTCCAAGCGAATGAAAGGTGCAGACGGTAAGGCCGCGCGTCTGTTGTTTTCCCAACATGGTGCCGATACGTTCCTGCATTTCGCGCGCTGCCTTGTTGGTGAATGTTATGGCGGCAATGTTTTGCGGGCGGTAGTTTGCACGGGTAATGAGGTAGGCGATTTTTTCGGTAATGACGCGGGTTTTGCCGCTGCCCGCACCGGCTAGGACGAATAAGGGGCCGCCAAGGTAGCTTACGGCTTCTTGCTGTTGGGGGTTGAGTTGCATCGTGGTTGTCTGTGTGTGGTCGGGCTGCCATTATATAGTCAAATATTTGGAAAGTTGTAACGGCATTGTGTTGTTGTTTGCGGGGGTGGAGGTTTGTCGCCGCAGCGGGTTGGTTTTCTTTTAAAATATACCTTTTTTAGGAAAAGGTTTATGCAGAAGATTACTTTGGTTGCGGCTTATGCGAAGAACCGCGTTATCGGCGCAAATGGCGCTATGCCTTGGCATTTGCCCGAGGATTTCGCTTTTTTCAAGGCTTACACTTCGGGCAAGCCGGTGGTGATGGGGCGGAAGACTTGGGAATCGCTGCCCAAAAAGCCGCTGCCCGATAGGCGCAATATTGTCGTTACCCGCCGGGTGGATTTCGAAGCCGAAGGTGCGGAAGCGGCTTTCGGCCTGATGGATGCGGTGTCGTTGTGCGAAGGCGCGCCGGAAATCGTGATTATGGGCGGCGGGCAGGTTTATGAGCAGGCCATGGGCATTGCCACGGATTTGCGGATAACGGAAATTGATTTGGCTGTTGAAGGGGATGTTTTTTTCCCGAAGATTGAGGATTTCCGTTGGCAGGAGGCCGAACGGAAACATCATGTGGCGGCCAACGGTATCGGTTATGCCTTTGTGCATTATGTGCGTGTGTCAAGAAAATAGGTTTTTTGCCGTCGGGCTGTCTGAAATTTTTTTCAGGCGGGCGGTATAATCGCACCCGAATAAAACCAAGGAACACACAAACATGGAACAAACCATCGAACGCGAAAGTATGCAGTACGATGCCGTGATTGTCGGCGCGGGGCCTGCCGGGCTGAGCGCCGCCATCCGCCTGAAACAGTTGGCCGGAAAAGACGGGCGCGAAATCAGCGTCTGCGTTGTGGAAAAAGGCTCGGAAGTTGGCGCGCACATTCTGGCCGGCGCGGTTATCGACCCGAAAGCCTTAAACGAACTGCTGCCCGGCTGGCGTGAAAACGGCGCACCGCTCAACTGCCCCGTCAGTGAAGACCGCGTACTTTTCCTCACCAAACAGCGGGCGTTCAAACTGCCCGTTACCCCCTGCTTCCAAAACCACGGCAACTATGTCGTCAGCCTAGGGCTGCTGACCCGCTGGCTGGCCGAACAGGCGGAAAACCTCGGCGTGGAAATCTATCCCGGCTTTGCCGCCGCCGAAATCCTGTATCACGCCGACGGCTCGGTCAAAGGCATCGCCACCGGCAATATGGGCGTGGGCAAGGACGGCGAAGCGACCGAGATGTTTCAGGCAGGCATGGAACTGCACGCCAAACAAACGCTGTTTGCCGAAGGCTGCCGCGGTTCGTTGAGCAAACAGCTTATCCGCCGTTTCGAATTGGACAAACACAGCCAGCCGCAGACCTACGGCATCGGCATCAAGGAAATCTGGGAAATCCCTGCCGAAAAATCACGGCCAGGGCTGGTAATGCATAGCACGGGCTGGCCGCTCGACAGCAAAACCTACGGCGGCGCGTTCCTATACCATCTGAACGACAACCAGGTAGCCGTCGGCTTCGTCGTCGGACTTGACTATCAAAACCCCTACCTGTCGCCGTTTGAAGAATTCCAACGTTTCAAAACCCACCCCGAAATCCGCAAAACCTTCGAAGGCGGGCGGCGTATCGCCTACGGTGCCCGCAGCCTGAGCGAAGGCGGACTGCAAAGCCTGCCGAAACTCACCGCCCCGGGCGCGTTGTTAATCGGCGATGCGGCGGGCTTTTTGAACGTGCCGCGCATCAAAGGCATACACACCGCCATGAAATCGGGCATGTTGGCCGCCGAAGCCGTGCTGGCCGTGTTGGACGGAAACGACCATGCCGAAAGCGGCCGCGAAGCCGCAAGTTACCAAACCCTGTTTGAACAAAGCTGGCTCTACCGCGAACTGCACGAAGTCCGCAACGTCCGCCCGTCTTTCAAATGGGGTATGTGGCCGGCCTTCGCCTACACCGGTTTGGAACAATACCTGTTCAAGGGCCGCACACCGTGGACCATCAGCCACCACGGCACCGACCACGGCAGCCTGAAAAAGGCCGCCGACTGCACACCGATAGACTATCCCAAACCCGACGGCGTGCTGACTTTCGACCGTTTGAGCAGTGTCTTCCTCGCCAACGTCAGCCATGAAGAAAACCAACCCGTCCACCTGCAACTCGCCGACCCGCAGGCCGCGACAGACATCAACCTCCGCGAATACGCCTCGCCCGAAACGCGGTACTGTCCGGCCGGCGTGTACGAAATCGTGCAGGAAAACGGCAGCCCGAAACTGCAGATTAACGCCGCCAACTGCGTGCATTGCAAAACCTGCGACATCAAAGACCCGACTCAGAACATCACTTGGGTTTGCCCCGAAGGCGGCAGCGGGCCGAACTACGGCGCAATGTGAAAAAGGCCGTCTGAAAACCGCTTTTTAGCGTTTCAGACGGCTTTTCATCCTAAAAAAACAACCTTAAACAGCCTGTTCTTCGTCCAAAAAGCCGCGCAATTTCTGCATGGCCTTGGCTTCGATTTGGCGGATTCGTTCGGCGGAAACCCCATACTCGGCGGCCAATTCGTGCAGCGTCATACCGCCGTCGTCCTGCAGCCAGCGCGTTTCCACGATACGGCGGCTGCGGTCGTCCAACTTGGCCAGTGCATTTTGCAGGCCTTCGGTCTGCAGCGCATAATGCGCCTTGCGTTCGATTTGGCGGGTTGGTTCGCTGTCATGGTCGGCCAGCCAGTCTATAGGGGCGAAAGCCTCATCGTCGTCCCCGCTGTTGTCGGCCAGCAGTGCGACATCCTTGCCCGTCATCCGCTGCTCCATCTCCATCACTTCCGACAACTTCACACCCAAATCGTCGGCAATTGCCTGCGCCTCCTTGGGCGACAGGGCGGATAAAGACTTACGCATACTTCTCAGATTGAAGAACAACTTGCGTTGCGGTTTTGTCGTGGCCACGCGCACCAGGCGCCAATTTCGCAAAATAAACTCGTGGATTTCCGCCTTAATCCAATGCACCGCGAAAGAAAACAGGCGTGCGCCCCTGTCGGGTTCGTAACGCTTGACCGCCTTCATCAGGCCGATATTGCCCTCCTGAATCAAATCGGCCTGATTGAGCCCGTAGCCGTCATAGCCCCGGGCGATAGAAACAACCACGCGCAAATGCGAAAGAATCAACTGCTTGGCCGCTTCGATATCACCGCCCATTTTGCGTTCGGCCAAATTATGCTCCTCTTCGGGCGAGAGCAAAGGGATACTGTTTACCGTATGGACATATTGTTCCAAGCTGCCGTGGCCGCTGGGAACGGGAAGGGATAAAGCCTGAGAATCACACATCAGTCGGATTCCTTTATTAAATTTGGCCGCGAAGGCCGGTCTGATTCAAAAACGGCGTAGTTTACGCCAAATTACGGTAAAAAAACGTTTTTGGGCGGCTGAACGAAAGCCGCCGCCCCAAAAAACAAACTAAAACAAGCCGTCCAAATCATCGTGGCTGCCGCCGGATGGCGCGCGGCGTATCGGGGGTACCTCGGTTTCGCCGGAAGGGGCGTAGCGGTTAATCGGCTTGACTTCCTGTTCATCCGATTCCGTTACACGGCTATCCGAGCGGTAGGACGGCTGTTCCCCGTCGCCGGCGGGGCGGCTGGGGCGTTCGATGGCCAAAGACGGGTCGGTGGTTTCATGCCCCTTGATAAAAAACTCCCCGCCGCGGTTTACCAGGCCTGGCGGCACCTTCATCTTACTGCTGCCCTTGCCTTTCAACGCATGGCGCATATACTCCACCCAAACCGGCAGCGCGATAGTGCCGCCGTATCCGGCGCGCCCCATACTGCGCGGCTTGTCGAAACCGATGAAGACGGCTGTAACCACATCGGGCGTAAAACCGACAAACCAAGCATCCTTATTGTCATTAGTCGTGCCCGTCTTGCCGGCCACATCCGAGCGTCCCAAAGCCGACGCCCCGCGTGCCGTACCATATTTCACCACATCCTGCATAATACTGTACATAATATAGGCATTGCGCGGATCTATCGCCTGAGGCGCATTTTCGCCGGCGACCAGGGGCTGCATCTGCGCCTTCAAACGGTCTTGGGAGTCATAAATCCTGTCAATGATATAAGCCGACACCTTATAGCCGCCATTGGCAAACACGGCATAACCCTCGGCCATCTGCAGGGGCGTACTCGAACCCGCCCCCAAAGCCATGGACAAATTGGCCGGATGGTCTTTTGCCTTAAAGCCGAAACGCTGAATATACTGCTGCGTATAAGGAATACCGTTGGCCATCAAAATACGGATGGAAACCATATTTTTAGAGCGGGTCAAAGCCTGACGCAGCGTAATCGGGCCGTCATAACGGCCGTCCGAATTCTTCGGCGTCCACGGCATACCGTTCCGACCCGCGCCGGGGATACTTATAGGGTCGTCATTAATCAGCGTGGCGGCCGTCATTCCTTTGGATAACGCGGCAGAATAAATAAAGGGCTTGAAAGAAGAGCCCGGCTGGCGCAGGGCCTGAGTGGCGCGGTTGAAATTCTTACTGTGGAAATCATAACCGCCGACCACGGCCCGAATCGCGCCGGTACGCGCATCCAAAGAAACCAACGCGCCCTGCAGGGCGGGTTCTTGCGCGATGTGCCAGCCGTTTTTGCCCTTTATCAGACGGATAACCGCGCCACGGCGCAATTGTGCGTCTTCCAGCCGGTCATTCAGAATAGCATTCCGCGCCGACCCCATCTGATCGGGGGAGAGCCTTATTTTAGAGCCGTTGCCCATCTGCGCTTCAATCCCCTGTCTTTTAGATGCACTGATGATTACCGCCGGTTCCATTCCGTCCACTGGGTACAGGGTGGACAAATAACGGCCGATGACCTCATCGGCATCCTCATCCGTATTCTTATCCAAATCCAAAAAATTTTCCGCCCCTCGATAAGAAGAGCCGCGATCAAAACCCTTCAGCGTCTTACGCAAGGCATTGGTTGCAACCCGCTGATCTTCCGTATTGACCGTGGTATAAACCTTGAAACCCTGAGTATAGGCATCTTCGCCGTATTTCTCGTAAACCTCCTGCCTTGCCATTTCGGCGGCATACAGCGAATTCTGATCAACCTTCTGTACAAAACGGTCATAATGCAGTTCCTGTGCGAAAGCCGCACGCGCTTCATCGGCCGAGACCATATTCAGCTCCACCATATTATTCAAAATGTAACGCTGGCGCTGCTTGGCGCGTTCTGGATTGACCAAGGGGTTAAAAGCGGAGGGTGCTTTGGGCAAGCCGGCCAACATAGTCGCTTCGGCCAAATCCAAATCCTTCACAGGTTTGTTGAAATAAATCCAAGATGCCGCAGCAAAACCATAAGCCCGCTGGCCGAGGTAAATCTGATTGAAATACAATTCCAAAATCTGATCCTTACTTAAGGACTGCTCAATTTTATAAGCCAATAAGGCCTCATTAAACTTACGTCTGAACGTACGTTCATTAGTCAGATAAAAATTACGGGCAACCTGCTGCGTAATCGTGCTGGCGCCTGATCGGACACCGCCTTGCCGAAAATTATCAATCAATGCCCTTGCCACGCCGATAGTGTCCACACCCCAGTGTTTATAAAAACGTTTGTCTTCGGCGGCAATTACCGCATTTTTCAAAACTTGCGGAAATTCATTGATTTCCGTAAAGGCACGTCGTTCTTCGCCATAAGTGCCGATAATCTTGCCATCAGCCGAATAGATAGTCAGCGGCATTCTCGGCTGATAATTCGTAACTGCCTCCAGCGAAGGCAGTTTGGGATAAGTAATCAAAATAGCGATAGCCAGCAAGCCGACGGCAAAAAGGACAAGCCCCAAACACAGGCCGGCCAAAGTGGTAAGGATTTTTTTCATCATGACTAGGTAATATTTGCCCAAGAAGACATTAAATAAAGTAAAATAGGTTAAATTACGATAGTAAGGCGGTTTTCCAAGCTGCGTGTTTTTATCAAAAAACTTACGGAAGCCAATATTTTAGCTGACATTATTGGGCAGGAAAAATACTTATGAAACTAACAAAAAACCAAAAAAATACAAAAGCTAAGCCATCTTCTGGCTTTTCTTCCCGAGGGGCGGTGGGTATAGACATCAGCCAAGACTCCATTAAGATGGTTCAAATTTCAGGCCGAAGTTTAAACCAAATCCAATTAGAAAAATACGTTGTCGTCAAATTGCCTAAAAATATTATCAAAGGCGCAAGGATTCAAGATTACGACCAACTTGTGTCTTACTTGCAACATGCCTATACCCAATTGCATACCGGCAACCGCAACATCGTTGTGGCCATGCCTCTGTCGACGACCACAATCGAAACCGTCGTATACAACCCAAAAGAAACCAATATGGATTTGGAGGACTTTGCAGAGTTTGAACTCTCGCAGTTCTCGGCTTTGGATGAAGTCAATTACGACTTCCAACTAATGGGTAATTCCGTCAGCCCGCCGGGAAAGCGGATTTTATTGGTAGTATCGCGTAAAGACGAAGTAGAACCGCGTTTGGAGGCTTTCGACAGCGCGAATCTCAGCCCGCAGTTTTTGGATGTCGATATCTTTGCGCAGGCAAATGCGTTCAGCTATTGGATAAACCAACAATCACCCGAATTGGCAAATGAGAAAATTGCCGCCATAAATATTTCCGGCAGCGAAATGTACGCCCTTGTCCTGCAAAATGGCGAAATCCTGTACAAACAAGAATCACCTTTGGGGGGCGAACAGCTCAACCAGCTGATTCAGCGTACCTATCAAGTCAGCGAAGACCAGGCTGCCGCCATGCAGCGTTCGGGAGACCGGCCAAGCGACTACCAGGCTCAAATTGCAGACCGTTTCAATATTCAGGTGGCACAAGAAATCCAACGTATGCTGCAATTTTACTATACCACCCAACCTAGCGACCAGTTTGCCAGCGTAAAACATATTTTCCTGACCGGGGCGGCATCATTGCAGCCTGGTTTGCCCGAAGCTGTATTCTCCCAAACCAACACATCAACCGAATGTGTACATCCGGCCATTTACACTTCGACCGGCAACAAAGTGGATCTTTCCGAATTGCAGCATACTGCTGCTGAATTGACTATTGCCTTTGGATTGGCATTAAGGGGATTGTAAATATGATAAATTTAATTAAGATTAACCTGTTGCCATATCGGGAAGAGATTCGTCGGCGTAAACAGCAGCAATTTAAGGCTTTAATGTTGATTGCTTTGGCAATTGGTGTCGGACTGGCCGTATTCACTTACTTGGGCATCGAACAGGCTATTTCTTCTCAAGAAAGCAGGAATCAATTCCTAAATTCGGAAATCCAGAAACTGGATAAGGAGATTGAAGAAATTTCCAAATTGGAAAGTGAAAGAAATACCTTTTTAATCAGGAAGCAAAAAGTAGAAGAATTGCAGAATAAGCGTTTCGAAGGCGCGCATATTATCGACTCTTTAAACGAACTGTTGCCGGAAGGTGTTTATCTGACTGCACTTACAGCCAAAGACGATAAAAATTATGAAATTTCAGGTAGGGCATCGAGCGATAACCGTATCGCAATGTTTATGAACGTACTGCCTTCGAAAGGCCTGTTCGGAATCCCTGAACTGGCAAGCATTAAAAAGAACGATGCCAGCCAAGAATTTACCATCAAAACCATGGTAGATTCTTCTTTGAAACCAGTTGCAGTGAATAACTTATTGGTTGAACAGGCTGTTTCTGAACCTGTTGTTGGTGAGGCCAGTAATGCGGCGGCATCGGGAGCAAGTGAAGCAAAATAAGGAATAATGAAAAATGGCAATTAATAATTCAAAAGGATTAGATTTAAATAATCTGTACGAACTGCCTTTCCCAATAAAGCTCGGTTTGGCAATTCTAGCTATTATCGCCGTACTCGGTGTGGGTTATGTCGGTGTGTTTCAAGGACAGTTGGAATCGCTGGAGGGGGCGAAACAACAGGAGGAAACCTTAAAAACCACTTTTAAAGAAAAAGCAGTTAAGGCGGCAAATTTTGAGAATCTGAAACGAGAGCTGGAGGCTTTGGATGTTTCTTTCAAACAATTGTTGCAACAGCTGCCGACTGATGCGGAAATTCCAAAACTGATTGCCGAATTACACCAAGCTGCATCATCAAATGGTTTTAGAATCAGCAGCTTGTCTCCAATGCCTGCAGTAAATGACGGCCCTATCCAGAAATTACCTTATGATTTGGTAATTTCCGGACAATATGACCAGATTTCCAAATTTGCACGTGATATCGGCGGTCTGTCCCGAATTATTACGTTGAGTAATTTGAATTTAAGCAAAGATGAAAAAACGGGTCAACTGACATTGCATGCAGTTGCGAATACCTATAAGGCACGTCCTGCCGAGGAGGTAGAGGCAGAGCAACGGGCGGCATCAGGTGCTAATAACCAAAATGGTGCATCAAAATAACGGGAAAATGTAATATGAAGAAAATTTTATTGATTTCCAGTATATTATGTTTGGCAGCATGTGAATCCGGCCCTGCAGGAGATCTAACGGAGTGGGTGGTAAATGCCAGAAATGAGGCAAAACAGAATATTAAGCCGGCAGAGGTGCCTACTGGTGTGCCTATGTTGACCTATACGCCTCCGCAACAGCCGGCATTAGATGCTTTTAATAGCAAACGTTTGAATGTGAACCAGCAAAAAGGTACGAATGCTCCAGATATGAATCGTCCTAAAGAGCTTTTAGAGGGATTTCCTTTGAGTAACTTGAAGTATGTCGGTTCTTTTAATAAGAATGGTAAGAAGTCTGCCTTTGTTGAAATAGAAGGTCATGTTTATACTGTCGGTAAAGGCAACTATTTGGGACAGAATTACGGGCGTATTACCGAAATCAGGGATGACGCGATTGTCATTGCCGAGTTGGTGGAAGATGCGGATGGTAATTGGGTCTTCCGTCCGACAGAGTTAGTTTTGAACGGTTCCGAGGCAACTGGTAATTAAAATTTAAGGGGTTATGTATTATGAAAAAAATTTCAGTTTTGAAAACATTGTCGCTTTTGGGATTGAGCATGGCGGCACAGGGTGTTTGGGCGGGGAATATTACGGATATTAATGTTTCCACGCTGCCTAATAATCAAAAAATCGTCAAAATCAAGTTCGATAAAGATGTGGTTCGTCCAAATAATGCATCCGTCGGTTCGCCTACACAGATAGTATTGGATTTTCCGACAACCGGAGTTGCCTTGCCTCAGCCTGTTTTGGAATATGCCGATCCATTGTTGTCTCAGATAGCGGCAACTCAAAATAATAATCAGACCCGTATCTTATTGGCCTTGAATAAGGCAGGACGTGTCAATACTGAAGTTAAAGGCAATGAGGTCTGGGTTTACATAAATGAAGCTGCAGGTACGTCATCATCTCAAGGTCAAAGCAGGCAGGCGGCTACAGCAGGGGCAAATGTCGATTTCAGAAAAGGAAACGGCAATACCGGTATAGTGGAATTGAATGTTCCCGGTTTTAGGGGGAATCCTGATATCAAACAACAGCCTGACCGCGTTATTGTAACTTTGAAGGATTACCCTTTGCCTGTTCAGGCGCAACGTAATCTGGATGTCAGCGATTTCAGTACGCCTGTCCGCAGTGTGGTTATGAAACGCCTTGGGAATGATACCCAGGTGGTTATACGGAATCAAGGCGGCTGGTCGGTCAATACCAAAAATGCAGGCGGCAGGATGTCTTTTGAGATTTCACAGAAGACTTCCATCGAAATGGATGGTTTGAAAAACAAACCTAAGAATTATAAAGGAAATAGGGTTTCTTTAGATTTCCAGGATGTGGAAGTCCGTACCATTCTACAAATTTTGGCCAAAGAATCGGGTATGAATATTGTTGCCAGCGACAGTGTTAATGGCAAAATGACGATTAGTTTGAAGGATGTTCCTTGGGATCAGGCCTTGGATTTCGTATTGGAAGCCCGTAATTTGGATAAACGCCAAAATGGCAATATCATCAATGTGGCACCAAGTGCGGAATTGTTGGATAAAGAGAAAAGTAAGCTCCAAGCGCAAAAAGAACTCAATGAATTGGGGCCTCTGGTTTCGCGTACCTTCCAATTGAAATATAAAGATGTGCAGGAGTTTCGCAAGATTCTGAATTTGAGTGAAAATGGAACCAGATCAAATGATAGTAATTCTATTTTGAGTAGTCGAGGCAGTGCCTTAATCGATCCGGCTACAAACACTTTAATTATTACAGATAATTCCGGGATTATTCAAAAATTTCAGAAATTGATTGAGGAGTTGGATGTTCCTGCACGCCAGGTTATGGTGGAAGCGCGCATTGTTGAAGCGCAAGACGGTTTCTCGCGTGCGCTGGGCGTTAAATTTGGTTATGCCGGTAAAACCGGTCCTAATTATTGGGGCAGCGATTGGAGTAATGGTATAAATAATGCCAACATTGGTAGAAATAATGGCTCCGGTGGGGGAAGTGGCGGATCTGGGTCAAATAGTACTTTGATGCTTAATCCTAATATCAATCTGCCTATTAGTGCGGCAACAAGTACTATTTCATTGGTGCACAGGATGTCTTCCGGTGCTTTAGGATTGGAGCTTGCGGCGCAACAGGCGCAAAATAAGGTGAAGATTGTTTCCAGCCCCCGTGTTTTGACGCAGGACCGAAGGGAAGCGGTAATTGAGTCCGGTACGGAAATTCCTTACCAAGAGGCTTCTTCCAGTGGCGCAACCTCTACTTCATTTAAAAAAGCGGTATTGGGGTTGACTGTGACACCGAATATTACGCCTGACGGTCAGGTAATTATGGATATCAAGGTTAATAAAGACTCGGTGGATAAGTCTTGCGGCGCGAGTGAACCGTGTATCAGTACGCAGCGTTTGGATACCAAGGCTATGGTGGAAGACGGCGGTACTTTGATCTTGGGCGGCATTTTCCAAGAAACCAACAGCGATAAGACTACGAAGGTTCCGTTGTTGGGCGATATTCCCGTTGTGGGCAATTTGTTCAAATCGCGTGAGCGCGAAAACAGTAAGAATGAGTTGTTAATCTTTATTACGCCGCGTATTGTCGATAATATAGGCAGTACTTTGCGTTATTGATTTGTGATTGGAAAAACCGTCCGATAGTGTCTCGGGCGGTTTTTTTATTCTGTATTTTATTTTTGAATAATTTTTATGCCGATGGTAATGTGCGTTTTCCCTGCCCGGGATATTGTATAATTTTGTGTGTTTTTTAAACGGCGGGAATTTTTAGCCTGACCAAAAAGGGATTTGATGAAGGCGTTGAACAACAATATTTTTTTAATCGGTTTGATGGGGGCGGGAAAGACGACTTTGGGGAGGCAGTTGTCGCAGTTTTTGGCCTGCCCCTTTTATGACAGTGATCAGTTGATTTGCGAACGGACGGGTGTGCCGATTCCGACTATTTTTGAAATGGAAGGGGAGGCGGGGTTTCGTTTGCGTGAATCGGCAGTGATTGATGAGTTGTCTGCCTTGTCGGGAATTGTGTTGGCTACGGGGGGAGGCGCGGTGTTGCGGGATGAAAATAGGCGGCATTTGCATATGAGGGGCTCCGTGGTTTATCTGCATGTGGGGCCGGAGGTTTTGTTGCAGCGAACCCGTTATGATAAAAACCGCCCTTTGCTGCAGGTATCCGACCCTTTGGGCAGGTTGAAGGAGTTGTATGAGGCGCGCGATGCCATTTATCGGGAAACCGCGCATTTTGTGGTGGAGGCGGGACATGGCAATTGCCAAAAAACCGTTGCCAATATTTTGCAGTTGTTAGGGGTTTGATTTATGCGTATGCTCACCGTTGCCGCACCGTCGCACAGCTATCCCATCTTCATCGGCCAAAACCTGCTGGCCGGATTGGCGGGGCACATCCGCCCGTATATCGGCAAAAAAGCCGCCGTCATTACCAATGAAACCGTCGCGCCGCTGTATCTGGCCGCCGTTCAGACGGCCTTGGACGAGTTGGGGGCGGAACATTTCGCCGTCATCCTGCCCGACGGCGAGCAATTTAAAAACTGGCAGTCGCTCAATCATATTTACGACAAATTGCTGGAAAACCGGGCCGAACGCGGCACGACGCTGATTGCGCTCGGCGGCGGCGTAATCGGCGATACGGCGGGGTTTGCCGCCGCCACCTACCAGCGCGGCGCGCCCTTTATCCAGATACCGACCACATTGTTGAGCCAGGTCGATTCGTCTGTGGGCGGCAAAACCGCCGTCAATCATCCGTTGGGCAAGAATATGATCGGCGCGTTTTACCAGCCGCAGGCGGTGTTTGCCGATTTGGATGTTTTGTCCACGCTGCCGCCGCGCGAGTTTGCCGCCGGTATGGCCGAAGTGGTCAAATACGGCGTGTTGGGCGATGCGGAATTTTTGGACTGGCTGGAAGGAAATATGGCCGGGCTGATGGCGCAACAGCCCGATTTGCTGGCGCAGGCGGTGTATCACTGCTGCAAGATGAAGGCCGAAATCGTCGC
>CAUVCE010000025.1:0-15189 GCA_963550425.1 uncultured Neisseria sp. | reverse complement strand
CGGTGCATTATCCAGGCCTAAAAGAAACACCGCCTGATAAAACAGATACTTGTCTTGTGCCGGCGTAACCATATTGCTGTCGGGATAACGCTGCAGGAAATCCTCCCAAGCCGCTATCCTGTCGGCAAACGCCTGCCAGCCGATAGCGATGGATTCATCATTAATATCGAGTTCTTTTGCCTGCCGGGCATCGGTTTCCAGATAACGGCGGTAATCGGGGGTGACATATTTGCCAAACAGGCGCAGGTAGTAATCCGGCACCGGCCTCACGACGGCCATGCCCTGACCAATGTCCCAATACTCCAACCCCACATCCGCCAATTTTTGCATTCTTTTTTTCAAAAACGGCGTGGGCTTGCCGTCATCCGTCCAAAATTTTCCGCCCATATAATCGTCAAGCACGTCTTTTTCCTGATCATTTATCCTGACCAAAATACCGCTTTCGGAAGGATTTTTTTCATTGTAAACGTCCAACATGGCGCTGTATTCGTCAAACAGGGCGTCTGCCTGCTGGGGCGTGGACTTGGCCAGTTTGGCGGAAACCTGGCGGCCGTGCCAGGCAAACTGCTGCAGCAAATCGGCCGGCATCGGTTCCTCGGTTTCCACCGGCGAACTCGGCTCGGCAGCCGATACGGCGGCAACGCGTTCTGCCGCCACACCGGAAGCCGCCGACGGCGCAGATGCGGCAGGAATGGCTTCCGCAAGCTTCTCTTTACCGCACCCCGCCATCAGGACCGCCAAACACATCAATACTCCCAATTCTTTATACATGGCTTCTCCGTTTCGTTTTCCACACAGTGAGATTCCGCCCCATTATTATATTTGGACGCCCCAATCCAAACCGGTACAACGTCGGCTTGCAGCCTTGTCCCGATTTTTGTTAATCCTACTCCAAACATGCTGCCGATTACTTATTCTTTAACGAACCTGCCTTTTTCGCCGCCGGTTGCGGCAAACCCAACCGGCGCAGGGTTTCCCGCAAAATACGGACATTACCGCCCAAACCGGAAGCCTTTTGCAAAATCTTCCTCGCCTCTTCGCGCCGGCCGGTTTTCCACAATGCCTCGCCCAAGTGTGCGGCAATTTCCGCATCCTCAACCTTGCTGTACGCATACTGCAGATATGGCAGGGCGGCCTCGGCGTCGCCTTTCAAAAAATATGCCCAACCCAAACTGTCATTGATGGCGGCATCTTGCGGCAGTTGTTCGTAAGCCGCCTGAATCAGCAAAAAAGCCTCTTCCAAATCGGATTTCGGCACATTGAGCAGTGTATAGCCCAAAGCATTTTGTATGTGGGGATAACTGCCGTTGAGTGCCAAGGCGCGGCGCAAATCGGTTACCGCCCTTTGCGGCCGGTTTAGTTTGTCGCTATATACCAAAGCGCGTTGGTAAAGGATTTCGCCCAAACGGGCGGCATTGTCCGGCTCTTTCGAAACCTGCCGATATAGAAGGTTCAACTCACGCAACACCTGGTGCGGGTTGTTGTTCCTACCCAAAGCCAATATGTGCACACGCAGCAAATCGCCGCCGTCAAAAAAATACCCCTGTTTTGCGCCCAGGCTTTGGGCGCGTTTCACATTGGCCTGCACACTTTTCCACTTGCCTTCCTCGCCATCCACCAAGGCGCTCATGACCAATTTGTCAAAAGTGTATTCCGGGGCGCGGATTTTCCCCAACCATTCGCGTGCTGCCGCATAATCCTTTTCGTCAAACAAACGGATGGCAGCCACCATGGCCGCCCTGCCCTGTTCCTCCTGCGTACCCAGCCTATAGGCGTTGTTCAAATAATTCAACATTTCTTTGACGGGCTCTTTGCGGCTGCCCGACAGATAAGCCGCCTGAATATACAGCGTGGCTTTGGGTTGTTCGGCAATCAATTTTTGCAGCAGGGCATAGGCCTCGTCATTTTTACCGCTGGATATCAGGGCGTTCACCTGCAGCTCGCGCCACATTTCCGACAGCTTTTCGGTTTGCGGCTCCGCAAAGAAGCGGTTGATTACCTCAGGCTTGCGCTGGCCGATAAAATGCATGGCGGCATAGGTCGGCGGCAGAATCTCGCCGTCCAGACGCGCCAACCGCTGCAAAGCCCGCACCGCATCGTCATCCCGATCGCCCAACGCGCTCAAAATCGCATCGGCCATAATCGCTTCGGGCATCTTGTCAAAGCGCCTCGCACCCTCGTTTACCGGCTGCCACAATATCTTCGCCAATTCGGCATTTTGCGCCGCCAATTGCGCCACCAGTAGGAAAATCCTGCCGCGCTGTTCTTCCGACGCCCCGTCCAAAACCCCGCCCAAATCGCCGGCCGCCTTATCGTAACGGCCGATGACCAAATCACGCATCCAAGTAATCCGCCTTAATGCCGGACTCGGGGTCTTTTCCAGCCTCAGCCAACGCTGGTAAATCATTTCGGCATGTTCGTAAGCCCTAAGCCCGATGGCCATGTCCATCGCCCTTTCCGCCACATTCGGATCGCGCGTGTTTTCCAGCACCTGCATATAAGTCAGCAATGCCTTTTCCGAATCGCCTTTTTGCAAGGCCATTTCCGCACCCACCAAGGTAAACACGCTGATGGCGTGATTGACTATCTCCTTGCGGCGGGCCGCCTCCCCCGCCACTTTGCCAACCGAAGCGGATGAGCCGCCTTCCTGCCCGGAGGGCGATGCCCGAACGGACGACAAACAAACCGCCAATAACAAAGCGGCAATATATTTTTTTCGGACGAACATTCTCGGTTTCCTTTGTTTCGTTTCAGCCGCACAACCGCCTTTCCATACATACCGTGCGAGACTCAGCATAACGGGCGTTGGATGAAAAACAAATGTGCCGGCCATATTTGGTTTCAGGCGGCCTGCCTATCCGTTTCCGGCCGCCTCCTCTTTCACTTCGCAGGCTTTTTTCGGAAAGACAAAGCGCATCCTCAAACCGTTTGGCCGCACATTTTCCGCGACAATCCTGCCGCAATGCTGCTTGACGATATGTTCGGCCAATGCCAGCCCCAATCCCGTGCCCGGCTTGTTGCCGCTGCTGTCTGCGCGGTAAAAGGCGGTAAAGATATGCGGGAGCTGGTTTTCGGCCACGCCGGGGCCGTTGTCGGTAACGTCCACCAGCCAATTTTCCGCATCCTGCCACATCCTGATTTCGATATGGCTGCCTTCCGGGCTATAATTCATCGCATTTCGGATAACATTGTCGAAAGCGCGGTAAAGATAACTCTCATTGGCCGAAATCTGCGCGTCTTCCGGCACCTTATCCGACACCAGCACCACGTCCTGCCTGTTTTTTTCGGCCACGGCCTGGCTGTCTTCGACCAAATTTCGCATAAACGGCACGATTTTCAAAGCTTCTTTTTCCAAGCGCACATTGGAAGTTTCCAGGCGCGACAAAGTCAGGAGTTCGCCCACCAAAGCATCCATGCGCACAAGTTCGCCCTCCAGCTTTTGAATATATTGTTCCTGCTTATGCGGTTGCGCCTGAATCAGGCCGACAATGGCCTGCATACGCGCCAACGGCGAACGCATCTCATGCGAAACATGATGCAGCAGATGCCTTTCCTTGGCCACCAACTTTTCCAACTGCTGCGCCATCTGGTCGAACTTGACCGCCAGCTGCGACAACTCGTCGTCGCGGCCGTCCATCTGTTGCGCGATACGGGTTTCCAAATCCCCCGAGGCCAGGCGGTTCATCCCCTGACCCAAAATACGGATGGGGCGGGTAATGTTACTGGCCAAAATATACGCCAACGACAAACCGACCAAAAAAATAAAGCCCAAAATAATCACCTCGTGCCAAGTCTGTTCCAAAGGCAGGCCGGGGATAAACAGCGGGCTGGGCAGGCGGCGGATTTCCGTATCGTCCCAATTGCGGATAAAGAACAGATATTCCTCGCCCCAACGGTCATACTCTATATGCACCCTTTTGCTGTTGGGATTGGCGGCCGCAAAGACACGCGCCTTCTCAACCTTTTTGGCATCCACGGCGCGACCCAGTATATCCTGCCTGTCGTCGCCGCTGATAACGAAGACCTTTTCCAAACCGGGTCCCTCGTGCCAGCCCAACAACATCTCGCGCGCGCCTGCCTCGCCGCGCACACGGAAGGCCGACAGCGTATTGCTCAACAAAATCTCGTCTATCGCCCTTTGCTGATTGAAATGATTTTCCGCCTGGGACTGCTGCATCAGCCAAAAAGAAAAACTCGCCACGAATATGGCGCAGATAATCACGGCGCAAAACGTGGCGAAAATACGGTGGAACAGTTTCATCCCGCTGTCTGCTTCCGATTTAATTTTTGACAAACAGATACCCCAGCCCGCGCACTGTCTGAATCAGCGAGGCGTCGCCGAGTTTGTGGCGGATGCTGGAAATATGCACATCTATGCTGCGGTCGAATTTGGCCAATTTGCGGTCGAGCGCCTCGATGGACAACGTTTCCTTGCTGACCACCTGGCCCGCATGGCGCATCAGCACTTCCAAAAGGTTAAACTCCGTGCTGGTCAGTTCCAAAGGTTCATCGCCTATGGTTGCCTGACGCTTGGCCGGATACAGGGTAACATTGCTGACGGAAATGTTGCTGGGCGTATTGTTTTGTTCCGCCGAACCCTGGGCGCGGCGCAAAATGGCATTGATGCGCGCCAACAATTCGCGGGGCTGGCAGGGTTTTGGCACATAATCGTCCGCACCCATTTCCAAACCGATGATACGGTCGATGTCGTCTCCTTTGGCCGTCAGCATAATAATCGGTATGCCGCTTTGCCCGCGAACGGTTTTCAAAACATCCAAACCGTTCATTTTCGGCATCATGGAATCCAAAACAACGACATCATACTGGCCCGACAGGATTTCCTGCACGCCTGCTTCGCCATCGGGTACGCTGAAGGCTTCCAAACCTTCGGCGGTCAGGTATTCCGTCAGCAATTCGGTCAATAGGGCGTCATCGTCTACCAGTAATACACGGCTCATGGTTTTTCCTTTATTTTGATTGATGGCTCGTTTCCCCCATCTTCAAGGGGGAAACGGCGGTTATCTTAACACGCACCCAAGGTTTTATTAAACCAGTTTCTTTCCTGCTGTATTTGCACTTTTCGCAGGAAGGCAAAACGGCCTAACGTTCAGGCGGCTGCCGGCCTCATGGGAAGCCGGCCTTCGGGCGTTCAATTGCCCAATACCAGCACGGCTTCCGCCTCCACCTTCACGCCTTTAGGCAATGCCGCCACACCCACGGCCGCACGGGCAGGGAAAGGTTGGGCAAAATATTCGGCCATTACTTCGTTAAATACGGCAAAATCGGCCAAATCGGTCAAATAGGCATTAAGTTTGACAATATCGTTTAGCGAACCGCCGGCCGCCTCGGCCACCGCGCGCAGGTTTTTAAACACCTGATGCGCCTCGGCGCGGAAATCGCCGCCGCCGACCACGGCCATCGTGGCGGGGTCAAGCGGTATCTGGCCGCTCAAATAAACGGTGTTGCCGGCCTTCACGGCCTGGCTGTAAGCACCGATGGCCGCCGGTGCGTTGCCGGTATGGATGATGGTTTTACTCATGGCAAAATCCTTTCTGGTCGGGAAAACAAAAACGGTATCAAAGAATATACCCCGTAAATAACGGGGGGCATTATAGCCAAAGCCGTTATTTTTTCCTATCGTGACGACTTGGCGGCTTTCCGACCCGAAACCCTTCTGCCCCGTCTGGACCGGCAAGTGTTAAAATAGATAAAATTTATTCCGGCCTTTGCCAAATCGAATAACTACGAGGAAAACTTATGTTAGACCAGCCCATCCCGCAAGTCTTTTTATTCGTGCCCGCAACCAACCCGGAGCGGATACCCAAAGCCTTTGCGGCAGGCGCGGACGAGGTGATAGTCGATTGGGAGGATTCCGTCGCGCCCAAGGAAAAGGCTCAGGCAAGAATGAATACGGCCGCCTATTGCGCCGATGTTTCCGCCCGCCGGATTTGGCTGCGTATCAATTCGGTAAGCAGCAGTTATTTTGCCGACGATTTGTTGGCGCTGACTTTGCTGCCCAATATCAAAGGGGTTATCCTGCCCAAGGCGGAACGGCCGGCCGATATCGTCTCGCTTTATCAGAACTGCGAAAAACCGATTATTGCGATTATCGAAACGGCCAAAGGTATGTTGAATCTGCCGCAACTGGCTTTTTCAAGCGGCCTGCACGCCCTGTCTTACGGCTGTCTCGACCTGTCTGCCGAATTGGGCATACGGATGGGTTCTCCAGCGGCAGATGCATTTTTCAACCGGCTGCGTTCCGACCTGTTGCTGCACAGCCGCCTGAACAACCTGAACCCGCCTCTGGAAACAATCTTCCCCGACCTGAACAACGACCAGGGACTGCGTACCTTTGCTTGCTTTTGGCACGATATGGGGTTTGGCGGAATGATGTGTATCCACCCCAAACAAGTCGCCATTGTCAAGCTGCTGCTGCACCCGTCTGCCGAAATGCTGGATTTTGCGGAAAAAGTAGTGGCCGAGGCGGAGCGCAGCGGCGCCGGGGTTTTCCAAATAGACGGGCAGATGGTGGACATACCCGTCATCGAACGGGCGAAGAGGCTGTTGGGCAGGGTATAAAACCCCCTGCCCGAAAAAGCCGAACCGCCGTGCATTGTATACGCGGCGGTTCGGCTTTTTCGGATTCGGCGTTTGACCGGTTGAACGGTTTGTTGTAACGGCAGGCTTCTGCCGGACAACGACTCGTCGATATGGTGTTTTAAAAAATACATACCGCCGAACAAAAGTACAGCCGCAAAAACGATACCCGGCCTCATCGCACAAACTTCCAAACGGTATAAAGCCGTTATTTTATCCTTTTCACTTCTCTTTCCCATCATTTGGCTGACAGGCGGATTTTTGTTTCTTGTGCAGGCGGGCAAGCTGCCCCAGCGAGCGCACCACCATGCCCGCGCCTCCGGCAGCCAACAGGAAATACAGCGGCCACAATATAATCTGCGGCATCAGCCACAATAAGGCGGCCAACAGCAATACGGCCGTACCGATGCTGAAATACGCCCACGCTTCGGAAGGCGCGACCAGGCGGGTTTCCGCATCAAAAATATGCCCCAGTTGGGCTGCTTGGCGCACCACGCCCATCATCCTGCCCCCCTTGCGGCCAAAATAATGTTTCTTACGCTGCCGCAACAAGCGGATGCGTGCCTTTTCATCCAAAACCAACTCAGTAGAAAAAGTCAAATCATGCAAAAAAATCCGTTCCAACTCACAGACAACGGCAGGATCTTCTATCGAAATATCCAGCTCGCGGTTGATATACCAACTGGCGGGATTCAGGTTGGTGCTGCCCACCCTTGCCCACTGCCCGTCCATCAGAGCCGACTTCGCGTGCAGCATCGTGCCGTTCCATTCGAATACGCGCACCCCGGCCTCCAACAGGCGGCGGTAGTGGGTGCGCGATACCGTGCTTATCCATTTGATGTCGGAGGTACGCGGCACCAATATCCTGACATCCACACCGGCCTGCGCCGCATTGGCCAATGCCTGGACATACAGGCGTGTCGGCATGAAATAGGCATCGGTCAGCCACAGGTTGCGCCGCGCCATGCCGATAAGGTTTAAATCCAACCGCATGGTATTGGCATTTTCGGGGGTGGTGGCCAATATGCGCGCGCTGCTTTGCCCGCACGGCGGGGGATGTCCGATTCCCGCAGGCATCGTGCCTCCCAGCAGTTTCAGTGTATCGGCAAACGCCGCCGATATATCGCCCACCGCGCAGCCTTCAAGCCGCAACCCCGTGTCCCGCCATGCCGATATGCCCCGTTTGGAATTGCCCTGCCATGCGGCCGAAATGCACAAACCGCTGACAAAGGCTGTTTCCCCGTCGATAATCAGCGATTTGCGGTGGTTGCGCGATATCAGACCCAAGCCCGAAGTCCAAGTCGGCGGGTTATAGGCATATACCTGCGCCCCCGCCGCCGCCAATGGCTTGAAAAAGCCGCTCAGCCGCGCAGACAGGCTGCCCAGCCAGTCATACACCAG
Organism: uncultured Neisseria sp.; assembly: GCA_963550425.1. Lineage (GTDB taxonomy): Bacteria > Pseudomonadota > Gammaproteobacteria > Burkholderiales > Neisseriaceae > Neisseria. The sequence goes on along the minus strand of CAUVCE010000025.1, from coordinate 7,191 downwards.
CACCACTTCCACCCCTTGCGCCAGTTTGTCCAACAGGATTTGGCGGATACGGCGGCCGAAGGCATCATCGGAAATAATGTACATCTCTATGCAGATATGGCGGCGGGCGGCCGACAATGCCTTTTCCCAAGCAGGAAAGTTTTCCGTACTGTCAAGCAGGATGCCGATGCGGTTGCCTTTATGTGCATGGGCGCCGCTCGCGCGGAAGAAAAGCTGAGATGCCAAATCCGCAAAGGCTTCGGGGAGGTTGGTATTATTCATAAGGTACGGCTGCCAAATTTATTAAACCCATGTTTCAACACACAGGGCCACAGCCCGATGTATCGCCCTGATTTGGAAGGGGTTACGCATCTTCCAAACAAACCCAAATCCTACCGCCCCAAAGGGCGGGGTTTCAACCATTAAGGAAATTTTGATAAAAATTAAATAAAGCCAAGGTATAATATGTAATACCTATTACAAAACCCCATGCTTGGCCGAAATAACCCACACTTAGAAAATGACAGGCAAAAAACATCCTATTCCGAAAAATTCACAGCCGCCTGAAAAAGGTTTCAGACGGCTTTGCCTCAAATTTCTCAATCCAACTGCAACACAGCCGAAGTATAAACATTCTGCACATCGTCCAACGCTTCGAGCGCGTCAATAAGCCGCTGCATCCTTATCGCATCCTCGCCGGACAACACCGTTTCATTTTGCGCCCTCATGGTTACATCGCCGTCTTGCGCGGCAAAGCCGGCGGCTTCCAGCTTGGCCTTTACGGCGGCCCAGTCGGCCGGGGCGGTCAATACTTCGATAATCCCGTCTTCATCAACGATGACGTCCTCCGCGCCGGCCTCCAAAGCGGCCTCCATCAACGCATCCTCATCGGCATCGGTGAACACCAGATAACCCTGATGGGCGAAATTGAAGGCCACGCAGCCGTCCGTGCCCAGATTGCCGCCGTTTTTATTGAAGGCATGGCGCACATCGGCCACGGTACGGGTTTTATTGTCGGTCATACAGTCCACCATCAGGGCTGCGCCGCCGATACCGTAACCTTCATAACGCAGTTCGATATATTCCACACCTTCCAAATTGCCCGTACCCTTGTCGATGGCCCTTTGCACATTGTCCTTGGGCATATTGCTGGCTGCCGCCTTGTCCATGGCCAGGCGCAGGCGCGGATTGGCGTTCGGGTCGCCGCCGCCCAAGCGGGCGGCCACGGTAATTTCCTTGATCAGGCGGGTAAAGATCTTACCCCGTTGGGCATCCGCACGGGCTTTCTTATGTTGGATATTCGCCCATTTGCTATGACCTGCCATAATTGCATCCTTTTCTTAAAAATATAAGATTTTAACACAGAGTACACAGACGGAAACACCACCGTCCCGCCGGCTTCGTTTAAAATAACGGCTTTCCCCACAACACAGGAGCAGCCCATGCTGGCCGTAATCGGAGGCAGCGGCCTGACCCGCATACCCGAACTTGAAATTACCGACCGCCGAATCGTCCGCACCCCGTACGGCCTGCCCAGCGCGCCGCTGCTGACCGGCAGGGCGGGCGGCCGCGAAATCGCCTTCCTTGCCCGCCACGGCATGAACCACGCACTGGTGCCGCACGAAATAAACTACCGCGCCAACATTTGGGCGCTGCACAGCCTGGGGGTGGAAGGCATTGTTTCCGTGTCGGCCGTTGCCGCCGCCAATCCCGGCCTCCCCACAGGCGCACTGGTATTGCCGGACGACATCATCGACTACACCTGCAACCGCGCCGCCACCTTCTTTGAAAAAGACGGGCGCGAAATGGTGCATACCGACTTTACCGAACCCTACGACCCCGCATTGCGCCAAACCCTGCTGCAATATGCCGCCGATTGCGGAATAAAACTGCATCCCCGCGCCGTATACGGCTGCATACAGGGACCACGCACCCCCACCCGCGCCGAAATCCGCCGCCTGCAGCGGGACGGTGCCGACATCTTGGGTATGACCGGCATGCCCGAGGCCGTCTTGGCACGCGAAATCGGCCTGCCCTATGCCCACCTGTGCGGCATTACAGGCCGTGCGGGCGAAACCGTTTCAGCCGAAGAACACAGCCGCCGTTCACACGATACCGTCAGCCTTATCCGCCGCCTGCTGACCATCCGTCCGCCGGTTTGAAGCCATGTTGCCGACCACCCCCCCCGACCACGCCGTTGCCTGGCTTTTCGGCCACCCCGTTACCGACCTGCCGCCCGACCTGTTCATCCCCCCCGATGCGCTTGAAATCATATTGAGCGGCTTTCAAGGCCCCCTCGACCTGCTGCTTTATCTGATTCGCAAACAAAACATCGATGTGCTTGACATACCGATGGCGAAAATCACCGAACAATACCTGCACTATATCGCACAAATCGAAGCCGGCCAATTCGACTTGGCCGCCGAATACCTGCTGATGGCCGCCGTACTGATTGAAATCAAATCGCGCCTGCTGCTGCCCCGTGCCGCGCCGCAAAACGAAGAAGAAACCGCCGACCCGCGCGCCGAACTCGTACACCGCCTGTTGGCTTACGAACAAATGAAACAGGCTGCCGGCCGCTTGGACGGACTGCCCCGCGCCGGACGCGATTTCGCTTGGGCGGCGCTGCCCTTGGAAATCGCCGCCCAAGCGAAACTGCCCGAAATACGGATTGCCGACCTGACCCGCGCATGGTTGTCTATTTTATCGCGTACCAAACACAACAAAAGCCACGCCGTCATACGGGAAACCCTTTCCATCCGCGCGCAAATGAGCGCGATTTTGCGCCGCCTGAATACCGCCCCCTGCCGCTTTACCGACCTATTTTCTGCCGGACAGGGAACAGCTTATCTGGTTGCCAACTTCATCGCCCTGCTCGAACTGGCCAAGGAGGGCTTAATCCGCATCGTGCAAAACGAATCCTGTGCCGAAATAGAAATTTTTCTGCAAGACAACGCAGATGGGGCGGATATGGAAAACCATAATGGCCAATAAATCATTTTTACCCATCCGCCCTTCTTAGGGACAAAAATCCGATAACAGGAACAGGCGCGGTACTTCTTCCTGCCATTCGTTTGGCACATCGGATAAATGATTGTGCAGAATATCCAATCGGTGGTCGCAGTAACCGCACAGCAGTTGCAAGGCAAGATATACCCCTTTGACATCCGGTGAGGATTCGGTTAAAAAGCATTGTTGCAACAAAAAAATCCCGTCGGGATCGGGAAGCGGGCATCCGTAATAAGGGTCGAGGTAGTAATCTAAATTGCCGCCGGATAAAACGGCCGCCACCTCCGATACCCCGCCCCCCACGATATCCCTCTGCCTTTGGCCGTAACCGACAAATGATTTTTCCATTGCCACACCTCACGACAATGTTTCAAACATGATTGACAAAACCGATGCCTTCTTGCTCTGCCGCAACCTGACACCGCCGGAACTCGCGCCCTGTCTGTTCGGCGACAACCATATCCTGATTCAGGCGGCCGCCCGCAGGATGCAGTTTTTCCCGTATCATGAAATAAAGAACACGATAGCCCTTCTTGCCCGCAGCAGATACTGCCGCCACCGTGCCGCTGCGGCCTTTATCCGGGGCCAGATACAAACTCCGATAACGGCGGGTGAAGCAAGGGAAATCCTTGGGCTGACCGCCGATACGCTGGCAAACGACAAAAGCCGCAAGGTGCAGGCCGAAGCCGCCCTGGCACTGGGACACCTGTTTTCCCGCCAAACCGTCCCCGCCAAACAATTTGATACCGTGGAAAAACAAGTCCGCCCCTTGTTTGCCTCACCCCCGCCCTCCCTTGCCTGCGCCCTATCCTTTGCGGCCGCCTACCTGCCTGCCAGAAAATATATCCGCGATTTCCTGATACGCAATTTAAATAGCGGGCAACGGCAGACTTTGTCTTGGTCGCTGTTCGCGCTCAATATGAAATCTTGGTACTGCCGCCGTGCCGCTGCCGTTTTGTCGGCGAAACTTGATTTTATCCGCCCATACAGCCCGCTTTATTGCGATGTTGCCGCGTATCTTGTCCGCTGCCGCTGCAGTGCCGTCATACCGTATTTGAAAAAGGCCGTTGGCAGAAGGCGTTTGGACGATGAAATCTACCGCAGCCTATATGATTCGGATTTTGCCCCTTTTGCCGCATTGAGGCGGGAAATGTTGGAACGGTTTGGCGGTTGATTAAATGGGTTTGGCGGATGGCCATATTATCCCGATTTTAGAGGGTTATGTTTCAACACACAGGGCGGCACATAAGGCGCAGCCCTGTGTGCCGCCCTAACGGCAGGGGTAACGCCCCCTCCCAAACAAACCCGAATCCTGCCGCCCCAAAGGGCGGGGTTTGAACCATTAAGGAAATTTTGTGCCTTATCTAATTATGGCGGGTTAAATTCAAACCAGTACAGTGCCCGCCGCTATTCTAACGCCACCCGCAGCAATATAGACGCACGCCTGTGTATTGATGCAATTTGGCCGTTCTATTTGCAAACGCTAAAAAGCCGTCTGAAAAACCCGTTTCAGACGGCCTTGCCTTTTTCAAAAGAAACAACCTACTTCACAACCTTATTGCCTTCCACAATCTTCAGCCCCGCCGCCACCAGGCTGCCGATTTCGGCGACATTGGCGGGCATAATCAGCGTATTGCTTTCCTTAGCCAAATTGGCGAAGGCGGCCACATACTGCTCGGCCACTTTCAGGTTGACGGCTTCGTTGCCGCCCGGCGTTTGCAGCGCGGTTGCGATTTGGCGGATGGCGTCGGCGTTGGCTTCGGCCACCAGCCGCAGGGCCTCGGCTTCGCCTTGCGCGCGGTTGATGCGGGCGACTTTTTCACCGTTGGACGCATTGATGGCGGCCTGCGCCTCGCCTTCCGACTGCTGGATTTCCGCCTCGCGCTGACCGCTGGCCAGGTTAATCTGCTCGATTTTGCGGCCTTCCGATTCGGCGATGCGGGCGCGTTTTTCGCGTTCGGCGGTAATCTGCGCCTGCATGGCGCGCAGGATTTCCTGCGGCGGCACCAAGTCTTTGATTTCGTAGCGCAACACTTTCACACCCCACGACACGGCGGCTTCGTCCAGCGCGGCGACGACGATGCTGTTGATTTCGTCGCGTTCTTCAAAGGTTTTGTCCAACTCCATGCGGCCGATGACCGAACGCAGCGTGGTTTGCGCAAGCTGGGTAATGGCCATGATGTAGTTGCTGGAACCGTAGGAAGCGAGTTTCGGGTCGGTTACCTGAAAATAAATAATGCCGTCCACCGTAAGCTGCGTATTATCGCGGGTAATACAAACCTGGCTGGGCACGTCCAACGGCACTTCCTTCAACGTATGCCTATAAGCCACACGGTCGATAAACGGAATCAACAGATTCAGCCCCGGCGCCAACGTCTTACGGAAACGCCCCAACCTCTCGACAATATAAGCCTCCTGTTGCGGAACAACAATCAAAGACTTAAAGCCGAAAACAACAACGGCCGCAAAGATCAAAAAAGGCACATTAGATAAAAACTCCATCAAATCCTCCTCGTCATCAACACAATTGAATCAACAAAACATTACCGTTTTTACCGGTAATGACCGCATCGGAAACCGCCTGCACATCCCTGCCGCCGCTGAGCTGCGCCTGCCAATGCGCGCCGCGATAAAAGACCTCATACATATTGCCGTACAAATGCCGCCGAACCCGAACTATTTGTCCGACATCCAAATCATCCGGCACGCCGTCCTCAACAGACGGCAGCCGCCGCCGTTTCAGACGGCCGTGCACCAGCCAGATACCCAGCGCCGACAACGCCGCCGCCGCCAGCGTGGCCGCATCATCATTCCCCGTCAAACCCGCCACCAAGCCTGCGCCAAACAAAGCCGCACTCACGACCAGCAAATAAACCGTACCGGCAAACAACTCAACAATCAGCACGACGGCGGCAACTGCAAACCAAGCGTTCATAAACATCCCCTTTCAACCGAAACTGCCATTCAACAGACAAAACCAAAAGACAATGCCTTATTGCAAAATATTACCACACAACATCCGCCAAAAATCAACTTTTCATATCAAGCCGCTGCTGCCGCGTAAAAAACAAAGCGGCCGAAAAGAAAACCAATTGCGCCACATTCAGACTCGCCCCACCCAGGGAAGCCGCAACGGCCGATTCCGGAAACAGGCCGCATACCGCCGCCACCGCCACCCCGATGGGTACGGGGCTGAAAAATGCGGCCGATTTCGGCAACACCGTCCGGCCGCGCACAATCTGCAGCAACACCGCAAACCAACCGGCAGCCGACAGGCCGACTGCCGCCAACCAATGTACCGACAACAAACCCATAAACCGCCCAAACTGCACCAACCAAACCCCTTGCGCGTCAGGCGGGCTGGCAGACAAACCCTGCGCCGCCATACCCACATAATAAAACCCGGCATGTCCGAGCGGCGACAAAGCATAAGAACAAAACAGCAACCCCCATGCCGCATTCGAAAAAGCCGATGGGCGCATCAAGCGATACACGCCGAAAGAGGCGGCCAAATACAACACCACACTGAACGTAGCCGGCACAACCCCCCAAAACAGGCGGTCAGGCGAAGCCCGCAACATCAACGCGGCCATATCCGCATCGTCCCCCAAAGCCTCAACCAAATTTTGCGGAAACAAAAAAGAAACATCATTCGGCTGGACAAACCCCACCAACAACACATCTGCCACTGTCCAACACAAAGCCGCAAGCACCCCAAAAATTAACAAAACGCGCACCGGCATACCGACCTCAGCCAAATAAAAAAAAGCGGCATCCGCAAAAGATACCGCCCTTTAAAACTACGCCAACGAAACATCATAACCGCCGTCTTCCACCGCTTCCCGCAACACATCGGGAGTAGTACGCGTCTCATCAAACACAACCGTGGCATTCCGATTTTCCAAACTCACAGCCGCCGAAACCACGCCGTCCACCGCCTTCAACAAACGGGTAATACTTTCAACACAACCGCTGCAAATCATACCATCCACATTCAAAATTACCGTCTGCATAATTCTTCCATTCATAAGAACCAAAGGACAAAGCAAAACGACAACACACCGGTTTGAATCCTACATATAACCCAGCATATTGAAATATTTTGCCTATGAGAGATTCTACCTCCTCAAACAACCTTATCCCAAATGTTTCAACACACAGGGCTGCACATAAGGCGCAGCCCTGTGTGTCGCCCTACCGGAA
>CAUVCE010000024.1:0-15309 GCA_963550425.1 uncultured Neisseria sp. | reverse complement strand
ACCAGCGAGGCCAGGCGTTCGGCATTCACGGGGCTGTCCGCCAAATCCAGGCCTTCTCGGTTCAGCGCGGCGGCCAATTCGCCGTTCATCCAGTTTGCCACAAGCTTGCCCTGCCCGCAGGACTCGGCCGCGTCTTCGAAAAATGCTGCCTGAATACGGTTTGCCGTCAATAAACGCGCATCATAATCCGACACGCCGTAATCCGACACAAACCTTGCCGCCATTTCGGCGGGCAGTTCGGGCATCGTCCCCCTTATCCGTTCGATTTGCCCATCCGAAATTATCACCGGCAACAAATCGGGGTCGGGGAAATAACGGTAGTCGTGCGCGTCTTCCTTCAAACGCATCACGCGGGTTTCGCCCTTTTCGGGGTCGAACAGCATCGTGGCCTGCTGCACCCTGCCGCCGTCTTCGATAATCTCGATTTGGCTTTCCGCCTCGTAATTAATCGCCTGCTCCAAAAAGCGGAACGAATTAAGGTTCTTAATTTCGCGGCGCGTACCGAATTCGGCCTGCCCCTTCGGACGCACGGACACATTCGCATCTATGCGGAAAGAACCCTCCGCCATATTGCCGTCGCAAATATCCAGCCAGGTTACCAAACTGTGCAAGGCTTTCGCATAAGCCACCGCCTCGGCGGCCGAACGCATTTCCGGTTCTGAAACCACTTCCAGTAAAGGCGTGCCGGCACGGTTCAAGTCGATGCCTGTCGCGCCGTCCAAGCCTTCATGTACCGATTTCCCCGCATCTTCCTCCATATGCGCGCGGGTAATGTTGATTACCTTGACCTCGTCGCCTGCCGCGATTGCCAATTTGCCATGTTCGACTATCGGCAAAGCCAACTGGCTGATTTGGTAGCCTTTGGGCAAGTCGGGGTAAAAATAGTTCTTACGGTCGAATATGTTTTTGCGGTTAATGGCGGCATCAAGCGCCAAACCCAATTTAACCGCTTTTTCAACCACTTCGCGGTTCATTACCGGCAGCGAGCCGGGCAGCGCGCATTCCACCACGCCGGCATGGGCATTGGGCTCTGCGCCGAATGCCGTGGAAGAGCCGCTGAAAATCTTAGATTGCGTATTCAGTCGGACGTGTATTTCCAACCCGATTACCGTTTCCCAAGCCATAATATTCTTTCAATCAAACTGTTCAAAATATCCATAACGGACACTTACCGGCCATCCCCGCCCCCTTACAGTTTCGGGGCATGGGTGTGCCAATCGCTGTTTAGCTGCACCTGATGTGCCGCGCCCAATAGTTTGGCCTCGGAAAAATAGTCGCCGACAAACTGCACGCCGACGGGCAGCCCGTCCGATCCGAAGCCGGCGGGCAGTGTCAAAGCGGGCAATCCGGCCAGGTTCGCGGCAATCGTATAAATATCGCCCAAATACATTTGCACGGGATCGTGAATGTCGCTGCCGATTTTCGGGGCGGTCGTCGGGGCGGTCGGCGCCAGGATGAAGTCGCATTGCGCCAAGGCGGTTTGGAAGTCCTCCGCCACCAGGCGGCGCAATTTCTGCGCCTTCAAATAATAGGCGTCGTAATAACCGTGGCTCAGAACATATGTGCCAATCATAATCCTGCGTTTGACCTCGCTGCCGAAACCTTCGGCGCGCGAACGGCTGTACATTTCGTCCAAGTCACCGAACTGTTTTGCACGATGCCCGTAGCGGACGCCGTCGTAACGCGACAGGTTCGTGCTGGCTTCCGCCGAGGCCAGCACATAGTAGGCGGGAATGGACAAGGATGTGTGCGGCAGGGAAACCTCCGTCATTTCCGCGCCCCGCCCCTTCAATAAGCCGATGACGGTTTGGACGGCCGCCTGAACGTCGGCGCTAGCCCCTTCGCCGAAATATTCTTTCGGCAAACCGACCTTCATGCCCTTCAGGGGTTTGTCCAAATCGCGCGTGTAATCTTCTTTGCCCCGTTCCAGGCTGGTTGAGTCGCGGCTGTCGAAACCGGCCATCGCATTCAGCAGCAGGGCGCAGTCTTCCGCCGTCTGCGCCATAGGCCCCGCCTGGTCGAAACTGGATGCGTAAGCCACCATGCCGAAACGCGAAACAATCCCGTAAGTCGGTTTGATGCCCGTAATCCCGCAGTGCGACGCGGGCTGGCGGATTGAGCCGCCCGTATCCGAACCCAATGCGGCAGGGGTCAGCCGCGCCGCCACCACGGCGGCCGACCCGCCCGAAGAGCCTCCCGGGACGTGCGCCGTATTCCACGGGTTCAGCGTCGGGCCGTAAAATGAGTTTTCGTTGGTCGAACCCATGGCAAATTCGTCCATGTTCGTCCGCCCCAATGTAACCATGCCCGCATCCAGCAGGTTTTGCACCACGGTGGCCGTATAGGGGGAAACGAAGTTGTCCAGCATTTTGCTGGCACAGGCCGTCCGCCAGCCTTTGTGGCAGAAGATGTCTTTATAGGCAACCGGCACGCCCGTCAGCAGGCCGCCGTTACCGGCAGCCAGCCGCGCATCGGCGGCGCGCGCCTCGGACAAGGTCGCTTCGGGGTTGAGTGTGATGTAGCCGTTAATCAACGGGTTTGCCGAACCTATGGCGGCCAGGTATTCCCGAGCCAGTTCCTCGGCGGAAATTTGTCTGCCCTGCAGCATTTCGCAGGCTTGTTTGAGTGTATATCGGATCATAATGAATCGTCGGTTTCCATGCGTGGGAATCTTTATAAGCAGGTTATTCTTCAATTACCTGCGGCACAATATAAAGGCGGTTCCGCACCTCGGGCGCGCAGGCCTGATATTCGGCGGCGCAATCCGCCTCGGTTACGCGGTCGTCCCGAAGGCGAAGGGCAAGTTCGTGAGGGTGCGTCATCGGCACTACCCCGTCCGTATCCGCAGCCTTCATCTCTTCAACCAAGTCAAACAAGCCGTTCAATGCGCCAAGCATTGCGTCCTTCTCCGTTTCAGACAGCCCCAAACGGGACAGCTTGGCAATTTTTTCCACATCGGACATCGTCAAAGCCATGCAAATTTCCTCAAATTATGATTAGCAATACCCGAGTTTTAGGGTATCATTGCGCGTTTGCGGCATAAGCGCGGAATTATAACCGAAAAAACCCGCTTAGGCATGACGATACCCGTTCAGACGGCCTTTTTGCTTGGTTCAGGCCGTCTGAAAACATATTGAAACCCATCAGTCGTACAGGATTTTCCATGTTTCCACGATTCATCACCCGTTATTTTTCCAACGATTTGGCCATTGATTTGGGTACGGCAAACACCCTGATATACAGCAAAGGCAAAGGCATCATACTGGACGAGCCCTCGGTGGTTGCCATGGAAACCGACCTGGCTACGGGCCGCAACTTCATCCGCGCGGTGGGCACGGACGCGAAGAAGATGCTCAACCGCACCCCGGGCACCATCAAAGCCATCCGCCCGATGAAGGACGGCGTGATTGCCGACTTCAACATTACAGAGAAGATGTTGAAATACTTCATCAAAAAAGTAACCAACAGCCGTTTGACCGCCACCCCGCGCATCGTCATCTGCGTTCCCTGCGGTTCGACCCAGGTCGAACGCCGCGCGATTCACGATTCTGCCGAAGCGGCGGGGGCATCGGCCGTATACATGATAGAAGAGCCCATGGCGGCGGCGATAGGTGCGGGGCTCCCGATAGAAGAGCCTACCGGTTCCATGGTTGTGGACATTGGCGGCGGCACGACCGAAGTCGGCGTCATGTCCCTGTCGGGCGTTGTGTACTCCCATTCCGTCCGGGTCGGGGGGGACGCATTCGATGATGCCATCATCGGTTATGTCCGCCGCAACTACGGCATGCTGATTGGCGAGATTACCGCCGAAAACATCAAAAAAGACATAGGCACGGCCTTTCCGGGTTTGGAGGTAAAAGAAATCGAAGTCAAAGGGCACAACGTTGCCGAAGGCATCCCGCGTTCCTTTACCATCTCATCCAACGAAATCTTGGAAGCCATAGGCGAACCGATCAGCCAAATCGTACAATCCGTCAAGACCGCGCTGGAAAAAACCCCGCCCGAGCTGGGTGCGGACATTGCCGAACGCGGTTTGGTGCTGACCGGCGGCGGCGCGCTGCTCAAAGGGCTGGACCGCCTGCTGGCCGAAGAGACCGGGCTTCCCGTCATGATTGCGGAAAACCCGCTTACCTGCGTGGCGCGCGGGACGGGCCGTTCATTGGACATGATAGGCAAAATGAATTCCATATTCTCCCCCAACCCTTAAACAACCTGCCGGCATACCATGACTAAACGCCTGAGTTTTACCCGTGACCGCGTCCACCCGACCGGCAGGCTTGTGGCCTTGTCCGTTGTCAGCATCGTCTTAATGGTGCTCGACAACCGATACGATGCCGTGCAGCAGTTGAAAGGGCATCTTTCCACCGCCATACAGCCCCTGCAATGGCTGGCAAACCAGCCGGTTCGGTTTTACGAATACGGCAGCGGATTTTTACAGTCGCAAAAACAACTGTTGGATGACAACAAACGCCTTCAGGAAGAAAACACCCGTCTGAAAATCGCCGTCAAACAGACTTCCGTGCAAAAGCTTGAGCTGGCCGAACTAAAAAGACTGCAGCACCTGGCAGAGAACGGCATAGACGGCAGCATAGCGGCAGAAGTCGTTTCCAACGGCAAAGACCCGTTATCCGACAAACTGATTATCAACAAAGGCAGCAGGGACGGCTTGAAGGAAGGGGATGCCGTTATAGACCAAAACGGCCTGATTGGGCAGCTGACATCCGTCCGGCCGTTCAGCGCCGAACTGACCATATTGACCAACGGCAAATCCGTCATCCCCGTCATGGTCGAACGTACCGGCGTTCGCAGCCTGCTTTACGGCGACGGCAACCAAGTCCGATTGCACTATTTCCCTACCGATGCCGACCTTAGGCCGGATGACACACTGGTTACTTCCGGATTGGATTCGGTATATCCGATAGGCATACCTGTGGCCAAAGTGCTGACCGCGCAAAAGGCTTCGGGCACCCCCTATTACCGTACCACACTTGCCGCATTGGCTAAGACCAGAAGCAGCAGGTATGTACTTGTCTTGCCGCAGGAGAAAGACCCCCCCGTTGCACCGCCGCAGTAAAACACATGACCGAATTCAACGATTTTTACAATCGGATACCGAAAGGTTTGATTACATGGACTTTTGTCATTGCATTGTTGATAGACCTTATACCGTTTCCGTTTGATTCCTATGCCTGGCTGCCCGAATGTACGGCTTTGGTTCTACTGTATTGGGTTATCAACCGCCCTTATACGGTGGGTATTGTTGCAGCCTTTATCTGCGGCATCATGCTGGACATCGGCATCACGTCCCTTTTGGGGCTGCATGCCCTGTCTTATATGTTTATGGCCTTCTTCGTCCAAAAATATCAGCGTTACATCGTCCTGCAAAGCTACGGTTTTCAAGCGGTAGCCGTATTTATCGCCCTGATGGCGAACGAAATCTTCCTAATGTCGGCACGCCTGATTTATACGCACCGCCTAACCGGCTGGCTTGGATTGCTTGCACCGTTGATTGGTGCATTGCTTTGGCCTATGCTGAACAAAATTATGTTATACGTTTTAAATTTACGCCGTCGCCGCCGCCGATGAGAACACCCAGACACTATGCCGAATCGGGCAGCGATACCGCTGCGGTGCAACGGGACTTCCGCATCCGAATCGTTGTTGCCTTTTTATTTATCTTCATTATGTTTTGCATCCTGTCAGCCCGCTTTTTCTATCTGCAGGTCGTCAAACATGACGAATATACGTCAAAAGCCATTTCCAACCGCATTTCGCTCATCCCCACCCCGCCCATACGCGGAGAAGTGGTCGATGTGAACGGCGTTGTGTTGGCGCACAATTATCCGGCTTATTCGCTGGAAATCGTCCCAAGCCAAATCGAAGGCAAATTGGAAGACACGGTAAACAGTCTGAAGGCCTTTGCCGATATTTCCGAATCCGACTTAAAGCGTTTCCAAAAATTCCGCACGGAATTTCGTTCATACGAAAAAATCCCGTTGAAGATGAAGCTGGCACCCGATGAGGCATCGCGGCTGGCCGCCCAGCTCTACCGCTTCCCCGGCGTGGAAATCAACGCGCGCACCTTCCGCGAATATCCGTATGGCCCGCTCACCGCCCATTTCTTGGGCTACATCGGCCGAATCAGCGATAAGGATCAGGAAGTTTTGTCCAAAGAGAATCTGGCCAGCCTGTACCGCGGCAGTACGCACATCGGCAAATCGGGCTTGGAAAAATTTTACGAACGCCAACTGCACGGCCTGCCCGGTTATCAGGAGGTGGAAAAAGATGCTTACGGCAATATTATCCGCGTATTGAAAACCGTGCCGCCCAAAAACGGCCAAACATTAAAGCTGGCCATGGATATCCGCCTGCAGCAGGAGGCTTCTCGCCTGATGAAGGGGAGGCGCGGCGCGATTGTGGCCATCGACCCTCAAACCGGAGGCGTGCTGGCTTTCGTGTCCAATCCGTCATTCGACCCGAACCTTTTCATTGACGGCATAGACAGCGATAAGTGGAAAGAGTTGAACAATGACTGGCAGCGGCCTTTGATTAACCGTGTAACGCAGGGCCTTTATCCCCCCGGCTCGACTTTCAAGCCGTTTATGGGCATGGCTTTGCTGGAAAGCGGAAAGCTGACGCAAAGCACCGTAGTTCCCGCACCGGGCGCTTGGAGTATACCCGGCTCGAAACACCAGTTTCGGGATTCCGTGCGGCGGGGGCATGGCTCGGCCAATTTGAGTAAGGCCATTCAGGTGTCTTCCGATACTTTCTTCTACCGGCTGGGCTTCGAAATGGGGATAGAACGGCTGCATCCCTATCTGGCACATTTCGGCTTCGGAAAACCCACCGGTATCGATTTGCCCAATGAATATCGAGGCGTGCTTCCTTCGCCGGCTTGGAAGGAAAAACGTTTTGCCAAGCTGAAGCCGGAACGCCGCCGCTGGAACAGCGCCGAGGTCGTGCCTGTCAGCATCGGGCAGGGTTATAATGCCTATACGCCTTTGCAGATGGCGCATGCGACCGCCACGCTGGCAAACGAAGGTACGGCATACAGGCCGCATTTGGTAAAAGAGTTGCTCGACCATAATAATCAGAAAATTACGGTGTTAGACCCTAAACCCTCTGAAATCCTACCCTTCAAACGGAAAAATTTCGAATATATCAAAGCGGCCATGGCAAAGGTTTTGCGTCCCGGCGGTACGGCGCGGCGTGTCGGTGCGGGGTTGAAATACAGCATGGGCGGTAAAACCGGAACGGCTCAGGTCGTCCAAATCGCGCAAGGCAAAAGTTATAACGCCGCCGCACTGGCCGAACAACACCGCGACCATGCCTGGTTCATTTCCTTTGCACCTTTGGAAAATCCGAAAATCGCCATAGCCGTCATTCTGGAAAACGGCGGATGGGGCGCAAATGCCGCCCCTCTGGCGCGCCAATTGAGCGATTACTACCTGCTGACCATGCGGCAGGACGGCGGCAGCGGCATATCCGTAGAAAATATCCCCAAACAACAGGCCGCCAACCCCCTCTTGGAAGGCAGCCAGACAATTGCGCCTTCCGAAAGCAAAATCACCAAAGCCTATCGGGAGGCCGACAGGCTTTCAGACGGCATGCCGGCCTCGCCCGCATCGGAAACCACACAGCCCCAGCCATGAAGAACGAAAATTTAATAGACAGAATCAAACACGCCATTTGGCATCCTATGGATCCGTGGTTGTTTTACAGCATGCTGATTGTTTACATCATGAGTTTGTTCTTACTGTATTCCGCCGATGGGCAGGACATTAGGCAATTGGAAAACAAAACCCTGCATACCGTTATCGGTTTTGCATTGTTGTGGTGCATTGCCCGCATCCGGCCTCAATTTTTGGCCAACTTTGCCCTCCCTGCCTACGTTATCGGCGTATTGCTGCTGTTATGCGTACACTTTTTCGGCATTACCGTAAACGGCTCTACCCGCTGGATTAACCTGGGTATCCGCCTTCAGCCGTCTGAAATCATGAAAATCGCCCTGCCGATGATGGTTGCGCGATATTTTCAGAAATACGAAATGAACCTTTGCTGGCATCACTACCTTACGGCCATCATACTGGTCCTCATACCCGGCGCGCTCATTTTAAAGCAGCCCGACCTGGGTACGGCCACCCTGATAATGGCATCGGGCATATTTGTAATATTCTTTGCGGGTCTGCCTTGGAAGGCCATTCTTGCGGCAATGGTCGGTTTCGTCTGCGCCCTGCCGCTTATCTGGTATTACGGGCTGCATGATTATCAGAAAAACCGCATCCTGACACTGATTGACCCGACCCAAGACCCCTTGGGCAACGGCTATCACATCATCCAATCCATGATTGCCATCGGTTCGGGCGGGATATGGGGGAAAGGCTGGCTTAACGGCACGCAAACCCATTTGGACTATATTCCCGAATCCACCACCGACTTTATCTTTGCCGTTTATGGCGAAGAATTCGGCCTGATTGGCAACATATTGCTGCTGATAATCTATTTGGTCATACTGGGCAGGGGGCTGTATATCGCCTCCCATGCGCCGAACCTATACAGCAGGACGCTGGCCGGCGCACTGACCATGACGTTTTTTTGCTATGCCTTCGTCAATATGGGGATGGTCAGCGGCATCCTGCCCGTTGTCGGCGTGCCGCTCCCGCTGGTCAGTTACGGCGGTACGGCAACCTTATCCATTATGGTGATACTCGCTTTGCTGATGGGTATTGCCAATCAGAAAAAATAACCGAGGTTGCCTGTTGCAGGTACTGGCATCAAGACGGCATTTAACCTAAAATAAATTGTTTTACAAACCGTTTTCGATAAATTTTAATAAAGATGACCAATACAGCCAAACCAAAACCGGAAGTCTGCCCCATACAACGCCCCGTCTTAATCCCGCCGGGAGGGCATAAAAAAGTCTTGTTGCATTCCTGTTGCGCCCCCTGTTCGGGCGAGGTAATGGAGGCGCTGCTCGCCAGCGGCATAGACTACACCATTTATTTCTACAACCCCAATATCCACCCGTTCAAAGAATATTTGTTGCGTAAGGAGGAAAATATCCGTTTCGCCGAAAAGCACGGCATTCCCTTTATCGACAAAGACGATGACTACGAAAACGACCGGAAAATCTGGTTTGAACAGGCCAAAGGCATGGAGTTCGAACCCGAACGGGGCATACGTTGCACCATGTGTTTCGATATGCGTTTCGAAAAGGCCGCGCAATATGCCCACGAAAACGGGTTCCCCGTCTTAACCAGTTCGTTGGGCATTTCGCGCTGGAAGGATATGAACCAAATCAACGGCTGCGGCCACCGTGCCGTTGCCCCTTATGATGACGTGGTTTACTGGGATTTCAATTGGCGCAAGGGAGGCGGCAGCGCGCGCATGATTGAAATCAGCAAGCGCGAGCATTTTTATCAGCAGGAATATTGCGGTTGCGCCTATTCGCTGCGCGATACCAATGCCCACCGCAAATCGCAAGGCCGCCCGCCGGTGAAAATCGGTGTGATGTATTATGGGGACGAACCTAAAAAAGGCTGAAAAAAGCAGGCATTCGAAGCCTGCTTTTCCTATGGCGTCCCCGGCATCCCGATGGTTGCGCCCAACGGCAGATGGTCGGACAAATATGGCCAAGGCGCCTCGCGGGGAACCCATGCCGCCAATATATCCAGATTGCGCGTGTAAATCCTGTCCAAACTCAACATCGGCATCCTTGCGGGAAAGGTTTTGGGAAGTTGGCCGTGCTGTTCCAAAAATACTTCGGTCAGACCCAGCGTCCTCCCGATGTTCAGGCAGGATTTATGCCGCCAGTCGTTGAAGTCCCCCGCCAAAATCAGAGGCGCAGACGGATGAACGTAGGTCGTTACATACTCGAAAATCGCCGTATATTGCTTTACGCGGTCGGTTTCCAGCAGGTTCAAATGCGCACACAGGCAGACAATGGGTTGCGGCCAGCCATCCGGCAGTATCTCGCAATGCAATACGCCGCGCTTCTCCAAACGGTTTACTGTAATGTTGAGGTTGTGCCGCGTGTAAATCGGCAGCCTGCTCAAAATCGCATTGCCGTGGTGTTTTTGCGGAAAGACGGCGTTTTTCCCATAGCTGCTGTTGTAATCCAAATAATCGCCGATAATGTCGTATTGAGGCCGCGCCGGAAAATCAGGCAGCCGCGATTCGCGCAGCAAGTTCTGACCTTGGACTTCCTGCAAAAATAAAATATCGGGCTTTAGGGTATCCAAAGCCTCCGCCATGCCGTTCAGCCTCACTTTGCGGTTTAGCGGCGACATGCCTTTGTGCATGTTGTAAGTAACTACGGTAATGGTTTCCTGCATCACCCTTTCCCCGCAAAAAGGCCGCCTGAAACGGATAATGCTGTTCAGACGGCCTTTTCAAACAAAATCAATCAAACGGATGTTGCAACAAAATCGTTTCGTCCCTATCCGGGCCTGTGGAGATAATTGCAATCGGTGCGCCGCACACTTCCTCAATCCGCCGCAGATAGCGTTTTGCATTTTCCGGCAGCGCGTCGAATGACTTCGCGCCGAAAGTCGGTTCCGGCCAGCCGGGCATAGTTTCATACACAGGCACGCACTTGCCGACCGCATCTGCGCCGAACGGCAAAATATCCACCTGTTTGCCTTCGAACGAATAGCCGACGCAGATTTTGATTTCCTCCATGCCGTCCATCACGTCCAACTTGGTAATACACATACCCGTGATACCGTTGATCTGAATCGAACGTTTCAAGGCGGCGGCATCGAACCATCCGCAACGGCGCGGCCGTCCGGTTACCGAGCCGAACTCATCGCCGCGTTTGGCCAAACCCGCGCCCACATCGTCAAACAACTCCGTAGGGAACGGGCCCGAGCCCACGCGGGTCGTATAAGCCTTCACAATGCCCAACACATAACCCAGCATATGCGGCGGCACACCCGCCCCCGTTGCCGCTGCGCCTGAGGAACAATTTGAAGAAGTCACAAACGGATAAGTGCCGTAATCGATATCCAGCAAAGTTCCCTGCGCCCCTTCGAACAACAGGCGTTCGCCTTTGGCGTTTTTCTCATACAGCGTGCGGGCGACATCGTGAATCATCGGCAAGACACGGTCTTTAAAACCGCGAATCTTGGCCATTACCGCATCAAAACCCACCGGCGCGGCATGATGCAGGTGCTCCAGTTGGACATTATACAAATCCACATTCGCCCGCACCTTTTCCGCCAAACGTTCCTCATCAAACAAATCCACCATACGCACGGCACGGCGGGCAACCTTATCCTCATAGGCAGGGCCGATGCCGCGTCCGGTCGTACCGATTTTCTTATCGCCCTTCGAAGCCTCGCGCGCCTGGTCCAAAGCGATATGGTAAGGCAGGATCAGCGTCGCGGTCGGCGCGATCTTCAGGCGGCCGGCCACATCCGGCACGCCGGCGGCCGTCAGCTCGTCTATTTCCCCCAACAAAGCCTCAGGCGAAACCACCACCCCCGAACCGATAAAGCAATCCAAACCCTTATGCAGGATGCCGCTGGGGATCAGCCGCAAGACCGTCTTTTTCCCGCCGACCACCAAAGTATGCCCCGCATTATGCCCGCCTTGAAAGCGCACTACCCCGCCGGACTGTTCTGCCAGCCAATCGACAATCTTACCCTTACCCTCGTCGCCCCATTGCGAACCGACAACAACCACATTTTGAGCCATAACATCCCCTCGGTTCAACCGAACCAAAAACATATGTTTCAACACACAGGGCTGCGCCTTATGTGCAGCCCTGTGTGTTGCCCTGCCGGAAGGGGTTGCGCCCCTCCCAAATAAAACCAAATTCTACCGCCCCGAAGGGCGGGGTTTCAAGCATTAAGGAAATCTTGATAAAAACACAATGACGGTGCGCCGTTTGGAAACATCATTCCGAAACGGCCCATTCCCCGTCGCACAACTTCAAACGGCGGCCCGGACAGTCGGACTGCCCGTAATCGACCACGACCGTCTCGCCTGACCCTCGCAACCGCCTTACCGCATCCTTGGCCGCGGGCAAATCTTCGCAGGCGACAAAAATCACAGGCCTGCCTTCACATTTTGGCAGTCTGCCGGAAAACTTGCGCAAATCGAAGCTGAAACCGGCGGCGGGGCGAGGCCTGCCGAAACAAGCCCCCAGTCCGTCATAACGGCCGCCTCGCGCAACCGCGTCATGACGGCCGCCGCCATAAGCCGCATACAGCAGCCCCGTATGATAATTGTCCGCCCTAAGTTCGGCCAAATCCAAATGGACGGCCTGTTCGGGAAATGCCGCGCAAACCGCATCCAATTCATCCAGAGCCTTGGCGATTGCGGACAAATCGGGCAGCCCTTCCCTCGCTTTGGCAATGACTTCGCGGCCGCCGTACAAACGCGGCAGCAAAGCGAAGGCCTTGCGCCACATACCGTCCAACTGCCAGGCGGCAACCTGCCCGCGCACCGCCTCCGCATCCTTGTCGCGCAGCAAACCCAACAACACATCGGACTGCCCGCCCGTCAATTCGGCCGAATCCGCCAATGCGCGAAATATGCCGATATGCCCAAGCGACAACAACACATCGCCGAAATCGGCCAAAGCCAGACTGTCCAGCATCAAACCGACAATTTCGATATCCGCAGCCACGCCTTCAAAACCATAAAGTTCCGCGCCGGTCTGCCAAGGTTCGCGCGAATTCAAAAAACCCTCGGGACGCGCATGCAGAACCGGTCCCGAATAACACAGGCGGTTAATACCGTCGTTGGCAGACAGCAAATGCGCGTCTATCCTCGCCACCTGAGGCGTGATATCGGCACGCACGCCAAGCTGCCGCCCGCTGATCTGATCCACAAAACGGATGGTTTTCAACGAAAGGCCGGAATCGATATGGATAAGCAGGGAGTCGCTATACTCCATTAACGGGGGATGCACGAGTTCGTAACCGTACGAACGGAAAAGTGCCAACAGCCGCCCCCTGGCGTGTTCGAGGTTCCACGCCTCATCGGGAAGCACATCGGCAATATATTCGGGAAGCTGCCAAGATTGCATAATGTAAATATTGGCACACAAAAAAGCGGCCGGCCGCCTTGTGTTTGCAAAAATTTATGTTTCGACACACAGGACTGCATAGGAAAAAGTAACCTTATGTACAGCCCTACCAAAAAGAACAACGCCCTTCACAAAAAACTTAAATCTTATTGCCGTCGGTAAAATTCGGACAAGATTTGACTTTAACATAAAAAAACAATTTTTGCAGCCGTTTTGGCAAATGCGAGGCCGCCTGAAAAGACAGTCTTCCCCGCCCGCCTCATCAAACGGCCTGATACTGCTTGATAATACCGCTAAATATCCGCCACCGGATACGTCCCGTCCACCAAAATCCCCGCATCCACATCCAAAAGATTTCTATGGCCGGTAAACGCCATCGTAATATCCATTTCCTTATACATAATCTCCAAAGCGCGGCGCACGCCGTCCTCGCCATATGCACCCAAACCGTATAAAAACGCCCTGCCCGTCATAAAGCCGCGTGCGCCCATCGCCCAGGCCTTCAACATATCCTGCCCGCTGCGTATGCCGCTGTCCAGCCACACTTCGGTTCGGCTGCCGACCGCCTTCACGATATTCGGCAACGCGCGTATAGACGAAAGCGCGCCGTCCAACTGGCGGCCGCCATGGTTGGACACCACAATCGCATCCGCCCCGTGTTTGACTGCCAATTCCGCATCTTCAGCCTCCATAATACCTTTGATAATCAGCCTGCCGCCCCACAAATCCTTAATCCGCGCAACATCGTCCCAGCTCAGGCGCGGATCGAACTGTTCGGAAGTCCATGAAGACAGCGAAGACAAATCGCCGACATTTTTCGCATGGCCGACAATATTGCGGAAAGTCCTTCTTTGCGTATGCAGCATATTCCAGCACCATTCCCATTTCGTGGCCAGATTGATGCAGTTCGACAGCGTCGGTTTGGGCGGTGCGGACAAACCGTTCTTAATATCCTTATGCCGTTGCCCCAAAACCTGCAAATCCGCAGTCAAAACCAACGCAGAACATTTGGCATCTTTCGCCCGTTTAATCAGATTTTCCATGAACTCCCGGTCGCGCATCACATACAGCTGGAACCAAAACGGCGCGGAAGAATTTTCAGCCACATCCTCAATCGAACAAATCGACATTGTGGACAGGCAAAACGGAATGCCGAATTTTTCCGCCGCCCGTGCCGCATGGATTTCGCCGTCAGCCCACACC
The DNA here is from genome assembly GCA_963550425.1 of uncultured Neisseria sp. Classification (GTDB taxonomy): domain Bacteria; phylum Pseudomonadota; class Gammaproteobacteria; order Burkholderiales; family Neisseriaceae; genus Neisseria. The sequence goes on along the minus strand of CAUVCE010000024.1, from coordinate 1,070 downwards.
ATACCTGTAAAACCTGTAGGTGCTATTGCCATTGGCATATTAACATCCTGCCCTATCATTTTGGCGGCCAAAGAACGTCCTTCCATATTGACCAATACCCTTTGGCGCAGTTTTATCGGTGTGAAATCGGCAATATTTGCATCATAGGTGGATTGAGTCCAAGAGCCTGAATCCACATAATCAAAGAACATTTTTGGTATCTTGAATTTGGCGATTTTCCGTAAGTCTTCAATGCAGGTTATTTTTTCTAAATTTCGCATAATCTTTTCCTAGTAAAATTTAAAATTGGGGCTTGGATGAAAAGAGGCGGACTTTATCGCAGCCGTTCCTATTTGCAAATAAGCATCATTAAAAATATCATAAATGATTGACTTCAATCAAACAAAATGCAAATACTTGACTAATTCACTCAACTATCGCAAAATCCTATCCATACATAAAAGATAACACCACAAAACCACCATGCGACTGACTACCAAAGGACGTTTTGCCGTAACCGCCATGCTCGATTTGGCCATGAATGCCCAAAACGGCGCGGTCAAACTAAACGACATCAGCGAACGCCAAAATATCTCGCTATCCTATTTGGAACAACTGTTCGGCAAACTGCGCCGCGCCAAACTGGTGGACAGCATACGCGGGCCGGGCGGCGGCTACGTTTTGGCCAAGAGTGCCGACCAAATTAACATTGCCCAAATCATTACCGCTGCAGAAGACAAACTCGATGCCACGCAATGCAGCAGTAAGGCCGACTGCCACAACGGCGCGCCATGCCTGACCCACGACCTGTGGGAAAACCTGAACCGCACCATCAACCAATATCTCAGCAGCGTAACCCTGCAAACCGTGCTTAATCAAAAAGATCACCATTCGGGGAGGGTTATCCACCTGACCCACATTAACTGACACAAATCAAAAGGAAAACACAATGACCATCAAAACCCCTATCTACCTCGACTACGCCGCCACCACTCCTGTCGACAAACGCGTTGCCGAAAAAATGATTCCCTATCTAACCGAAACCTTCGGCAACCCCGCCTCCAACAGCCACGCATTCGGCTGGGCGGCGG
>CAUVCE010000023.1:0-15316 GCA_963550425.1 uncultured Neisseria sp. | reverse complement strand
CCGTCTGAAAACCAATCCTTTGCGTGTTTTGGACAGCAAAAATCCCGATTTGCAGGCTGTTTGCAATCAAGCTCCGCGTTTGCTCGATTATTTGGGTCAAGAATCATTGGCGCATTACAACGGGTTCAAACGGCTTTTGGATGTTTTGGGCATTGCCTATGTGGAAAATCCTCGCCTGGTTCGCGGTTTGGACTATTACAACCTGACCGTGTTCGAATGGACGACCGACAAACTCGGCGCACAGGCCACCGTTTGCGGCGGCGGCCGTTATAACGGGCTGATAGGCGAGTTGGGAGGCAAAGATGCGCCGGCAATCGGTTTTGCCATGGGTATTGAGCGATTGCTGCTTCTGGTGCACGAACACGGCCGTCTGAAAACCGACTCCGCACCCGACATATACGTCATACAACAGGCAGGAGGCTTGGAAGCGGCCATAAATTACGCATCGCGGCTGCGATCCGCCGGATTCGACGTATTACAGCATTGCGGCAGCCAGAGCCTGAAAAACCAAATGAAGAAGGCTGATGCCAGCGGCGCGCGTTTTACCTTGATTATAGGTGAGGATGAAGCGCGAAACGGTACGGCTACCGTAAAAGATATGCACGGACAGCTTGGCCAACGAACCGTTGCCGCCGCCGATTTGGCCGATTTATTAAACCAATGGAAGAGTAAATAAATGGCTTCACATTTAGATGAACAGCAAGAACTTGAAAATTTCAAATATTTTTGGCGCAGCAAGGGACGTTGGCTGTTTGCGGTTTTATTATTGGCTTCGTTAAGTTATTTGGGTTGGGTGCTTTACCAAAGCCATAAAAAAGAAAAAAACCAAGAGGCCGCATCGGTATTGGCGCAACTATTGGAAAGTGCGCAGGCCAAAAAAGATGTAAAGGCATTCAACGCACAACTGCAAACCCTACAGCAAAATTATCCGGGCAGCATTTCTGCGGCACAAGCCACCATGATGGCGGCGGCGGAAGCGTTTGATAAAAAACGCTACGATGCGGCTGAAAGGCATTTAGACTGGGTATTGCAAAATCAGGATACCCCCTTTGTGCAGGCTTTGGCGATACAGCGTTTGGCCGTTGTACAACTGCAGCAGAAAAAATACGATGCCGCATTGGCCACATTAAGCCGTCCTGTCGATGCGGCTTTCGAGCCTGAAGTTTTAGAAATGCGCGGCGACATTTATTATGCGCAAGGCAAAAAGAAAGAAGCTTTGGCGGCATATGAACAGGCCTTATTGAAGCAAGCCGACTCCGAGAGTGCGGGGCGGGAATTATTGCAGTTGAAGGCCGAAGAACTAAAATAAGCAGATTCAGACGGTTTTCCCTGTCAAGAATCATCCGAACAAAGGCTTGCCGACAGATTCGGTAAGCCTTTGCCTGTCTGGATAAAGGATTGGGCCGCCATACCGCACAACCCCATACACTAAACATTACCGTCCTAATGGGCGGGGTTCGACCATTAAGGAGATTTTTATGAAGCCCACCATAGCCCTAGTCGGCCGCCCCAATGTGGGCAAATCCACCCTGTTCAACCGTCTCACGCGCACCAAGGACGCGCTGGTACACGACCTGCCCGGCCTCACGCGCGACCGCCATTACGGCCACGGTAAAGTCGGCGGCAAACCCTATCTTGTGGTGGACACCGGCGGCTTCGAGCCCGTGGTGGACAGCGGCATTTTGCACGAGATGGCGCGCCAAACCCTGCAGGCGATAGACGAGGCCGATGCCGTGATTTTCCTGGTGGACGCGCGCACGGGTCTAACGCCGCAGGACAAAATCATCGCCGACCGCCTGCGCCAATCGCCGCGCCCCGTGTATCTGGCCGTGAACAAAGGCGAAGGCGGCCGCCGCGATGTGTTGGCTGCCGAATTTTACGAGCTGGCCTTGGGCGAACCGTACGTCATTTCCGGCGCACACGGCGACGGCGTGTATTGTTTGATTGAAGAAGTGCTGGAAAATTTCCCCGAAGCCGAAGAAGAGCAGCCTGAAAGCAAACACCCCGTGTTTGCCGTCATCGGCCGCCCGAACGTGGGCAAATCCACGCTGGTGAACGCCATTTTGGGCGAAGAGCGCGTAATTGCGTTTGACATGGCGGGTACCACGCGCGACAGCATCCACATCGATTTCGAGCGCGAAGGCAAGCCTTTTACCATCATCGACACTGCAGGCGTGCGGCGGCGCGGCAAAGTGGGAGAAGCGGTGGAAAAATTCTCCGTCATCAAAGCCATGCAGGCGGTGGAAGCGGCCAACGTCGCCGTATTGGTATTGGACGCGCAGCAAGACATTGCCGACCAGGACGCGACCATCGCAGGTTTCGCGCTGGAAGCCGGCCGCGCACTGGTCATTGCCGTGAACAAATGGGACGGCATTTCCGAAGAGCGGCGCAACGACATCAAGCGCGACATCGCCTGCAAGCTCTATTTCTTGGATTTTGCAAAGTTCCATTACATTTCCGCGCTGAAAGAACGCGGCATAGACGGCCTGTTCGACAGCATTCAGGCGGCTTATGACGCGGCGTTCATCAAAATGCCCACGCCCAAAATCACCCGCGTGCTGCAATCCGCCATCGAACGCCAGCAGCCCGCTCGGACAGGTTTGGTGCGCCCCAAAATGCGTTATGCACACCAAGGCGGCATGAACCCGCCCGTGATTGTCATCCACGGCAACGCCTTGCGGCATATTTCCGATGCCTATACCCGCTACCTGACCCAAACCTTCCGCAAGGCTTTCAACCTGCAAGGCACGCCGCTGCGGATTCAATACAATGTCGGTGAAAACCCCTATGAGGAAGAAACAATTAAACCGAAAAAACAGCTATCCCGCCGTGCGGCATTGAGTAACCGGATTGCCAAACGTGAAGAGCGGAAGGAAGACAAACAGAAGGTGAAAAAATTGAAAAAACGGCCGATCAGCGTGAAGAAGCTGAATGATGGCAACAGTAGGAAGAAATAAAGTTATTGTTTACTATGACTAATACAAGATAATGTGTTGTAAAAGGCTGTGTTTTGATTTTAGGTTGGCTTAATCGATTTTAGCCATACCGCCGGATTGTTTTTAGGACGAAAGTATATTTAACAAAAAAAACCTTAGTTTATTTTCCTAATCAATCCGGTATCAAAACGCAGCTTTATAAAAACAAATAGGAGCGCCTATTGGTAAATGGAGCATTCTTTGTCTGTTCCGTTAGTATTGCTGAAAACGGCATCCGTATCACTACAGGATGAATTACTCTCTTCACAAATGGTGATTATTGAGTCTTGGTTGATACGCAAGACACGCGGTTCGCGGTTTTTATTCAGGGCAACGGCTTTGATGGTAAAGCTGTCATCGTTCGCGCCTCGGGCATCACCCTGCATACGGAAACAAAAATAATCGTTTTGGATGCGGGGAAGATTGGCCCAAGTGGTCGAATTGGTTTTGAAACTATGGTGTTGGCTGTAGAATTGTTCGAGAAAGCGGGCATTGTCTTGCAAAATGGCAGATGCCTGCTGCAACCGTGTGTTTCGAACCTGTCTTTGATAAGCCGGGACGGCGATGGCAGCCAAGATACCGATGACGGCCAAGGCTGCCAATACCTCCATCAAAGTAAAACCGGCCGAAATATAAACATATCGTCGCATAGGCAGTTATTCCTATTGTGAATTTTGAATATGAATAAAAGAATTAATTATATGTTATCGTTATAGGATACTGCACTCGATTTCTGTTGCGCTGTTATATTTTCTGCAAACCGTTACAACGCCGTTGTCGTCTATACGGACGGCACGGTCTTCGTTGTTGTTGGTACTTGCGTTGGGTATGGCGGTCAGCATAAAGGTGTCATCGGTTAGTTCCCCGCCGGCGGAGGTAAAGCCGATATCGAAATATTTATTTGTCTTCAAATCGGAAAATCCGCTGAATTTGTGTTCGCGCGCATAGTAACGCGATAGGCGTTGGGCGTTTTCAAGCAGGTCGCCGCGTGCGTTTTCCAAACGGGCATTGCGTATGAAAATATCGTAAGACGGAATCGCAATGGCGGCCAAAATAGCGATAATGGCAACGGTAATCATGGCTTCGAGCAGGGTAAAGCCGCGTTGTTCGGTATGTTTCATCATAATGGTTTCCTGTCAGTAATGTGATTTTGTTATGGGTCGTCTTTGGTAATCCCTTCTGTTGGGATTATAACGATTTGATCGATATGTAGTGGGGCAAAATCAATAGGATTTGTTGATAATCAATGATTCCTGCACCTTAATTTTCTCATATAGTATGTTGTCGGTGTGTGAAAATCCCGATGATGAGACAAACGGTTTTACAGTTTGATTGTCGGTTTGTCTTTCGTGTAACGATATTTTTTAATTTGGTAGCGGCGGCAGTGCAGGGTTTGTTTGGGATGGGTATAACCCCTTCTAGGGGGCAACATATGGCGCTGCGCCTTACCTTTATGTGTTGCCCTGTGTGTTAAAACATAAAGGATTGTGTCTTATGTGTTGTAATATGTAAATAGTTTTAATTTAAATTTTTTAAAAACAATGTGTTGATTATTTGCAATCTTAAAAACTAACTTGGCCGGCAGCAGGCTTTACGATAGACTGGCCGCTATTTTTCCAACCCGGTATCAGAATGCATATGCCCTTATTTTGCGCCTGCCGCTTATTTTTTAAGGAATTTTAATGAAGAAAATCGCCAAGTGGATTGTGATTGTATCGGTACTGGCTGCCGCTATGTTGGCAGGACGGTATTTTTTCCCGTCGGAAGACAAAACCGCCTATATTACCGAAACGGTAACGCGGGGCGATATCAGTCAAACCGTATCGGCTACAGGTGAGATTTCGCCATCCAATCTGGTCGCGGTGGGCGCGCAGGCTTCGGGGCAGATTAAGAAGCTGTATGTCAAATTGGGGCAGCAGGTCAAAAAGGGCGATTTGATCGCCGAAATCGATTCCACCACCCAAGTCAATACGTTGAATACGAACCGTGCAAAACTGGAAACTTATCAGGCGCAGTTGGCATCCGCGCAAATCGCTTTGCGGACGGCAGAGAAGAAGTATCGGCGCGAACGGGCCCTGTGGAAGGAAAATGCTACCTCTCAGGCGGAATTGGAAGACGCACAGGACAAGTTGGCGGCTGCAAAAGCCAGTGTGACGGAGTTGAAGTCGTCCATCAAACAGACTCAAATCGCCATCAATACGGCCGAGGCGGATTTGGGTTATACGCGCATCGTGGCCACTATGGACGGCACGGTGGTGGCGATTCCCGTAGAGGAAGGGCAGACGGTTAATGCGGTGCAGTCCACCCCTACGATTATCCAGTTGGCAAATTTGGAAACGATGTTGAATAAGATGCAGATTGCCGAGGGCGATATTACCAAGGTAAAGGCCGGACAAACGGTCTCTTTTACTATCTTGTCCGAGCCGGATACGCCGATTACCGCCACGCTGGATACTATAGACCCGGGCCTGACCACTATGTCGCAAGGCAGTTACAGCAACAGCACCGATACGACTTCCAGCGCCATTTATTATTATGCCCGCGCGCTCGTGCCCAATCCGGACGGCAAGCTGTCCATCGGTATGACAACGCAGAATACGATTGAAATCAACGGGGTAAAAGGTGTTTTGACCGTTCCCAGTATTACGGTGAAAAAACGTGAAGGCAAGTCTTTCGTCAGGGTGTTGGAAGGCGGAGGACGCGCGGTGGAAAAGGAAATCACCGTTGGTTTGAAAGACAGTATGAACACGGAAGTGAAAAGCGGTTTGAAGGAGGGCGATAAGGTCATTGTTTCTGAAATGAGTGAGGCAGAACAGGCCGAAAACGCACAAAAACAAATGGGCGGGCCCCCGATGTAGTGGTTATTGCAGCCCTGCCGTCTGAAGGTGAAGGCTTTTCAGACGGCCTGCGTTTCAACACGTTCACGCTGGAAACAACATGAGTCTGATCGAATGTAAAAACATCAACCGCTGGTTTGGCAGCGGGGAAAACCGCGTCCATGTATTGAAGGATGTCAGCCTGTCGATAGAGAAGGGTGATTTTGTCGCCATTATCGGCCAATCCGGTTCGGGCAAATCCACCCTGATGAACATTTTGGGTTGTCTGGACACCGCCACTTCGGGTTCGTATCGGGTGGACGGTGTGGAGACTTCGCAAATGAAGCCGGACGAATTGGCCGGTTTGCGGCGCAGACGCTTCGGCTTTATCTTTCAGCGTTACAACCTGTTGGGGGCATTGACGGCGCGGGACAACGTTTCCCTGCCGTCGGTATATGCCGGCCTGACGCATGACGCGCGTTCCATTCGTGCCGAAAAACTGCTGCGGGATTTGGGTTTGGAGGGCAAGGAAGGCAACAAGCCAAGCGAACTGTCGGGCGGACAGCAGCAGCGGGTTTCGATAGCCCGCGCGCTGATGAACGGTGGCGAGATTATCCTGGCAGACGAGCCGACGGGCGCGCTGGATACCGCCAGCGGGAAAAACGTGATGGAAATCATCCGCCGGCTGCACAGTCAGGGGCATACCGTGATTATGGTTACACATGATCCGGGCATTGCCGCCAACGCCAACCGCGTTATCGAAATCCGCGACGGCAGGATTATATCCGACACCAGCAAAAATCCGGATATCCCGCCCAGCGGCGTGGAAAATGTCAAAGAGCAGGCCTCTTGGTCGTTTTATTACGACCAATTTATGGAGGCCTTCAAAATGTCGGTTCAGGCGATTATGGCGCACAAAATGCGTTCGCTCCTGACCATGCTGGGCATCATCATCGGCATTGCATCGGTGGTTTCGGTAGTGGCTTTGGGCAACGGTTCGCAGCAAAAAATCTTGGAAGACATCAACGCCATGGGGACGAATACCATCAGCATCTTCCCCGGGCGCGGTTTCGGCGACAGGCGCAGCAGCCGCATCAAAACCCTGACCATTGCCGATGCGCAGGTGATTGCCAAACAAGGTTTTGTCGCTTCGGCCACACCGCAAACGTCAAGTAGCGGCACGCTGACCTACCGGAACACCGACCTGACGGCCATACTTTACGGCGTGGGCAGCCAATATTTCGATGTGCGGGGCTTGAAGCTGGACAAAGGAAGGCTGTTTGACGAAGAAGACGTGAAGGCGGACGCGCAGGTGGTGGTTATCGACCAGAACACCAAAGACAAACTGTTTGATGCGGATACCGACCCGTTGGGGAAAGTGATTTTGTTTAAAAAACGCCCGCTGACGGTTATCGGCATCATGAAGAAGGAAGAAAACGCCTTCGGTAATTCCGATTCGCTGATGATGTGGTCGCCCTATACCACAGTGATGCACCAGATTACCGGAGAAAGCCATGCCAGTTCGATAGTGGTTAAAATCAGCGATGGCGCAAGTATGCAGGTAGCGGAAAAAAGCCTGACCGAATTATTGACCGTACGGCACGGCACTAAAGATTTCTTTATGAACAACAGCGACAGCATCAAGCAGATGGTTGAAAGTACCACCGGCACGCTGACTTTGCTGATTTCATGCATCGCCCTGATTTCGCTGGTGGTCGGCGGTATCGGCGTGATGAATATTATGCTGGTGTCGGTTACCGAACGCACCAAGGAAATCGGCGTGCGTATGGCCATCGGCGCGCGGCGAAGCAATATTCTCCAGCAGTTTTTGATTGAGGCCGTGCTGATTTGTATAATCGGCGGCTTGGCGGGGGTGGGCTTGTCTATGGGTTTGGGGGCTGTGTTCAATCATTTCGTTACCGATTTCCCCATGCGCTTTTCCACTTTTTCCATTGTCGGCGCGGTGTTGTGTTCCAGCATCATCGGGGTGGCGTTTGGCTTCATGCCGGCCAATCGGGCTTCGCAGCTTAATCCGATCGACGCGCTGGCGCAGGATTGAGATTTGCCCGGCTGATATATCTTTATTTTTGATAAAGGAAGATTTGATGAAAAAGATGTTTTTGACGATATCCGCAATGCTGTTCGCAACGGCGGCTTGGGCATTGCCCAATCCCGCATCGGAATACTGTGTGAACCAGCAAGGGGGCAAGTTGCAAATCCATAAAGATAAAGACGGCAGCGAGGCCGGTTTCTGCCATTTGCCGGACGGGCGCGTGGTGGAAGAGTGGGAGCTGTTTCGCGAGCAGGAGCAGGGCAGGGGCGAGCCGATAATGGCAGGTACCGCCAACCCCGCCGCCAAGTTTTGCGAGGAACGCGGTGGCAAAAGCGAAATCCGCAAGGACAAAAAAGGCGGTGAGAGGGGCGTGTGCCGATTGAAAAACGGCAAGGTGGTGGATGAATGGAAATATTACCACCGTTATATTACGGTAAACATTAAAGATTCGAAATAAACCGTTCGAAAATCGGACGACAGGGAGAATCCGATAGGCAATACTCATTCACATTTCAGGTGGGAAATCAAAAAATTGGAACAATGGCGCACCGGATTGTTGTGAATCCAAATTTTGTGCAATCCGCCTGTTTGCCGAATATCCGAAAATGAATCCGAATATGATGACCAAACCCCTTTTTCAGACGGCAGGCATCCTAACGCTTTCTGCCGTCCTTACAGCCTGTTCGACACAACCCAAGGCAGACCCTTCCCTGACATTGGCCGCCACAGGCAAAATTATGAGTGAGGAGGAGGCTGCCCGACGTTACGACATCAACGGCGACTGGTGGGAAGCCTACGGCAGCGGCAGCCTGAACGCCGTCATGAAACAGGCTCTGGACAACAATGCCGACCTAAGGCAGGCCGCCATCAGCGTAAACAAAGCCCTGTATCAGGCCAATATACTTGGTGCGGATTTGGTGCCCTCATTCAGCGGCTCGCTTGGCGCGGGCACGACGCATAACCTGAAAGAAGGCGGCCATAACAACAATTTCAGCAGTAGTTTGGGCTTGAGCTACGAATTGGACTTATGGCGGAAACTGAGTAAAAAGGCCGATGCCCAAGTATGGGAATATCAGGCCACGCGGGAAGATTTGGCCGACACGCGCCTGACTTTGGCAAACAACGTGGCCGACACCTACTTCAACATCGCCTATATCAACCGCGCCATCGGACTGGCCAAAAAAAACATAGCCCAATACGAAGAAATAGAACGCATTGCACAGGCGAAATACCGTCACGGCAAGGCTGATTCCTCAATACCCACACAAGCGGCACAATCGCTGCTTTCCGCCCGAAACAACCTGATTTCCTTGGAGGCTGCCCGTGAAAACCTGATACGGGTACTGAGGAACCTGCTGAACCTGAAACCGGATGAAGATTTTGCCGCAGCCCCACGGGACTACAGACTGTTGTACGACGCGGGCGTGCATTTGGACGTACCGATTTCCGTATTGGCCAACCGTCCCGATTTGAGGGCGGCGGAATACCGCCTGCAATCCGCCCTGAGCAGCCAAAAGGCGCAGGAACGCAGTTGGTATCCGTCCATAACCTTGGGCGCGAGCCTCGGTGCTTCCTCCAACCGTGCGGCAGATACCTTCAAAATCCCCATGCTTGGAGGCACGGTGCAGATAAACCTGCCATTTTTAGATTGGAAAACCCTGAAATGGCAGGATAAGGCGGCTGAGGCCAATTTTGAAAACGCGCGAATCGGCTTTGAAAAAACCCTGACTTCGGCCTTAAACGAGGTGGCCAATTATTACGCCCGATACCGTTTTGCCCGCGAAAACCTGAATAATCAGACCAAGCGGCTTGCCTTGGACAAGAAAAACACCCGCTATTACCGCGTGCGTTACCAACACGGCAAGGCCGAATTGAAGGATTGGCTGGAAGCGGCCAATACGGAATCCTCTTCCGAACAAAATGTCTTAAACGGACAATATGAGGTTTTAAAATACGAAAATATGGTTTACAAGGCCATGGCGGGACGTTACACGCCAAAATAGGCCAAAGCCGCGAAATCATGTTAGAATCTTCGACTTTGTTCAGCCTGTGCAACAGGTAAAAAACTGTCGGGCGGCCGCCTTGCCCGTATCAATCAACCGAAATATATTAAGGGTTTACGATGAGCGTAACTTTAGAGAATCTGGAAAATCTGGAACGCAAAGCAGAACTGTCCCTGCCGTTGGGCGCGGTGAAAGCCGAATACGACAAGCGGCTGAAACAAACCGCACGCAAGGCGCGAATCGACGGCTTCCGGCCGGGCAAAGCGCCTTTGGGCATGGTGGAATCGATGTATGGAGCAGGCATCCAGTCGGACATCATCAATGAACTGGCGCAAAAGTTATTTTTTGACACCGCCGTGGCCGAAGGCTGGAAAATTGCCGGCCGGCCGCGCCTGGAAGGTATAGAAAATCAAGATGAGGATAAGGAAAACTTCCGTTTCAACGCCATATTCGAGGTTTTCCCCGAAGTCGTTATCGGCGATTTGTCCGCCCAGGAAATTGAAAAGGTCAATGCGGTTGTCGGCGAGGAAGAAGTAGATAAAACCATAGACATTTTGCGCCGCCAGCGTACCCGCTTCAACCGCGTTGAACGGGCGGCTGAAAACGGCGACCGTGTGATTGTCGATTTCGCCGGCACGATTGACGGCATTCCGTTTGACGGCGGCACTTCGCAAAACTACCCGTTTGTTTTGGGGCAAAATCAGATGCTGCCCGAATTTGAAGCCGGCGTGCTGGGTTTGAAGGAAGGCGAAAGCAAGGCCGTGGAAGTGCATTTCCCCGAAGATTACCACGGCAAGGAAGTGGCCGGTAAAACCGCCGTATTCAATATTACGGTACGGAATGTCGCCGCGCCCGAATTGCCCGAAGTGGACGGCCAGTTTGCCAAGGCTTTGGGCATTGCGGACGGCGATGTGGAAAAAATGCGCGCCGAAGTCCGTAAAACTGTGGAGCGCGAGGTCAAACGCCGCGTTCAGCAGCAAAATACCAATGCCGCCATGGATGCCTTGCTTGCCGCATGCGGCGGCCTTTTGGTACCCAATGTGCTGGTACATGACGAAGCCCTCCGTTTGGCCGAAGATGCCAAGCAGAATTTTATCCGCCAAGGCGTCAGCCGCGATGATGTGAAAAATTTGGAGTTGCCGGCCGATTTGTTTAAGGAACAGGCAGAACGCCGAGTCCGATTGGGCTTGATTTTGGCAGAGTTGTCGCAGGCCAACGGCTTGGATGCGAAACCGGAACAAGTCGATGCGCATATCGCCAATCTGGCCGAAAGTTATGAGGACCCGCAAGAGGTTATCGACTGGTATAAGGAAGATGCCGGCCGTATGCAAGGCCCGATTTCCATGGTTGTGGAAGCCAATGTTACCGATTTCGTGTTTGGCAAGGCAAAAGTCAGTGAGAAGACTTTGTCTTTTGACGAGATTATGGGCGTGCAGGCTTAAAGGCCGTACGATGTTGCCGGACGGCGGGGAGATGGCAGGGTTGAAACCGTTGCCGCATCCTTCGTGTGCCGATTGATTTCAAGCACCAAAGCGGCCTTGGCGTTTTGGTGCTTTTCCAACCTGAAAATAAAGGAGCAAAAGGTGTTTCCTGAAATTCACAATAATACGCTGATTCCCACGGTTATCGAACAGAGCGGCCGCGGGGAACGGGCTTTCGATATTTATTCGCGCCTCTTGAAGGAAAGGATTATTTTCCTGGTGGGACCGGTGAACGACCATACGGCCAATCTGGTGGTGGCGCAGATGTTGTTTTTGGAGAGTGAGAATCCGGACAAGGATATTTTCTTCTATATCAATTCGCCGGGCGGTTCGGTAACCGCCGGTATGTCGGTGTTCGATACCATGAATTTTATCAAGCCCGATGTTTCGACCCTGTGCCTGGGGCAGGCTGCCAGCATGGGGGCGTTTTTGCTGTCGGCGGGCGCGAAGGGGAAACGCTTCGCCCTGCCCAACAGCCGTATTATGATTCACCAGCCCTTAATCAGCGGCGGCTTGGGTGGCCAGGCTTCGGATATCGAAATCCATGCCCGCGAGTTGATTAAAATCAAACAGAAGTTGAATGAGTTTTTGGCCAAGCATACCGGCCAGCCTTTGGAAAAAATCGAGCGCGATACCGACCGCGATAATTTTATGTCGGCCGATGCCGCCAAGGAGTACGGTTTGATTGACGAGGTGATTGCAACCCGGGAGGAAGCAGCCAAAGCCGTGGCGAAAAAATAAGGAAAAAGCCGTCTGAAAGCTGTTCGGACGGCTTTTCTTCTAGTGGTGGTGTCCGTGTTTGCCGTGGACGTGGCCGTGTGCGATTTCTTCTTCGGTTGCATCGCGGATGCTGTCCACTACGGCTTTGAAGCGGATTTTCCGGCCGGCCAGCGGGTGGTTGCCGTCTACGACGACTTTGCCGTCTGCCACATCGGTTACGCGGAATACGGCTACTTCGCCATCGGGCATATCGGCTTCGAACATCATGCCGGGTTTGACTTCGGTGGGGAAGGCGTCGGCCGGTTCGATGCGGACCAATTCGTTGTCCAGTTCGCCAAAGGCATCATCGGGTTGCAAAACGATGTCTATGCTGTCGCCGATTTTTTTGTCGTGCAGGGCTTCTTCGACCAGGGGGAAAATACCGTCATAACCGCCGTGCAGGTAGACAATCGGCTGTTCGGTTTTGTCGATGAGTCGGTCGTCGGCATCCAGCATTTCGTAATGCAGGCCGACTACTGAGTTTTTTTTAATGCTCATGGCGCTGTCTTTCAAACAGTTTGGGTAATAGTGTGGTTATTGTAACACACCGCTGTTTGAGCAGTGTGCCCATGTACCAATCATGATGTTGCGGCAGTATGCCTGGCTGTGTTTTTCGTTTGTTGGCTATCAAACCATATTCATCAGAATTTCCTTAATGGTTGAAACCCCGCCCTTTGGGGCGGTAGGATTTGGGTTTGTTTGGGTGGGGTGTAACCCCTTCCAAATCAGTGCGGTACATAGGGCTGCGCCTTATATGCAGCCCTGTGTGTTGAAACATAATGCCTGAGAAATTTGTTTCAATGTTGTTTTTTTACGACTCGGTCGGGTTTGCAAAGAAAAGTACTTTTATATATATATATTTGTTTTCTATGTAATTAATTAATTTTAAATATTTTCCGAGTAATTCTGCAGCAATGGCCGTTATGTGGCAAAAATTTGTTTTGCCTGCATTAAAAAGATTGATTTTTTGTGGGGAAATAGGGCATAATCGCCAGCGTTCAGTAATGAATTGTCTGAATGGTTGCCGCGTGTTGAAATATAAGCAATCGTTCAGGCACTCATCAACATTTAGTTACTTTAAAGGTTTTAGAAATGAAAAAATCCCTGTTGGCCGCTACCCTGATGTCTTTGTTCTTGGCTGCTTGTGGCGATAAAGCCGCTGAAACTACTCCGGCCGCTCCCGCAACGCCGGCTTCTCCTGCTGCCGAAACACAGGCTTCTCCTGCCGTTGAAGCAACAGCCTCTAATACCGAGGCTTCTGCTGCTGAGGGTGATGCCGCTGCTTCCGGTGCCGAAGCTCCTGCCGCCTCTGATGCTTCTGCCGCCAAATAAGGCTGCGGTTTAGTCCGATAAAAGCAATTTTCGTCATGCTTTGCAAACAGGCCGTCTGACATAACCAGACGGCCTGTCTGTTTCCATTATAATCCCATCCACCGACTGCCGATATATTTAAATGCCATGCCCGCAATCTACCGACAACTCGCCGCCTTGCTGCTGCCGCAGGAAATTTTGTCCGAGCCTGCCGGCTTATTGACAGACCAACGCCGCCGCTATATCGGAACGGCTGATTTGGTGTTACAGCCGCAAAGCACGGAGGCAGTGCAAACCATCATGCGTTTTTGTTTCGAGCACCGCATCCCCGTTACCCCGCAGGGCGGCAATACCGGACTCTGCGGCGCGGCTGTGCCGAGTGGCGGCGTTTTACTGAATTTGAGCCGTCTGAACCGCATCCGCAACATCAGCACGGCTGACAATGCGATTACCGTTGAAGCGGGCTGCGTGCTGCATGACGTGCAACAGGCGGCGGAAGGTGCGGGTCGGTTTTTTCCGCTCAGCCTGGCCAGCGAAGGATCGTGCCAAATCGGCGGCAACATCGCCTGCAATGCGGGCGGGCTGAACGTGTTGCGTTACGGTACGATGCGCGATTTGGTGATGGGTTTGGAAGTGGTGCTGCCGAACGGCGAATTGGTTTCGCACCTGCATCCGCTGCACAAGGACACCACGGGCTACGACCTGCGCCAACTGTTTGTCGGCAGCGAAGGCACGCTGGGCATCATCACCGCCGCCACGCTGAAACTGTTTGCTCTGCCGAAAAGCCGCGAAACGGTTTGGGTGGGCGTGAACGGCATCGGGCAGGCGGTAGAATTGCTAACCCTGATTCGGGAACGCTTTGCCGAACGTCTGTGCAGTTTTGAATTGATCAGCAGCTTTGCTTTGGAGCTGTCGTCCGAATACAGCGGTATTGCGCCGCCGACCGATGCGCCATGGCACATTCTGTTGGAATTGACCGATTCGCTTTCCCGTGGCGATTTGGCCGACCTGTTGGCCGAAACCTTGATGGAGCATGGTTTCGACAACAGTATTTTGGCTCAGTCGGAAAGCGGGCGGCGCGACATGTGGACGTTGCGCGAAAACATTTCTGCCGCCCAACGCCGTCTCGGCGCGAGCATCAAACACGACATTGCCATGCCGATTGCGCGGGTGGGTGAATTTGTCGCCAACTGCGGCCATGCCTTACAGGCGGCTTTTGCGGGCATAGACATCGTGGTATTCGGTCATTTGGGCGACGGCAGCCTGCATTACAACACTTTCCTGCCGCAAACTGCGGACAACGGCGTTTATGCTTATGAAGACGCGGTCAATAAGGTTGTGTATGAAAATGTGTTGGCCTGCGACGGTACGATTGCCGCCGAGCACGGTATCGGCCAAGTGAAAAACCACTGGCTGCCGCATGTGCGGAGCACTGCCGAAATCGCCCTGATGCGGGCGGTCAAGGCCGCTTTCGACCCGTACAATATTATGAATCCGAAAAAACTTTTGCCGGATTAACCGCACCATGCGGCAAAAGGCCGTCTGGAGATTCGAAAACATCATGCAAGAAACCACCGACAAAACCGTATACCTCTACACCGACGGCGCATGCAAAGGCAATCCCGGCACAGGCGGCTGGGGCGCGCTGTTGCGCTACGGCCGGCACGAGAAGGAACTCTTCGGCGGCGAAGCCCAAACCACCAACAACCGCATGGAACTGACCGCCGTCATCGAAGGCCTGAAAGCCCTGAAACGCCGCAGCCGCATCGAAATCCACACTGACTCGCAATACGTTAAAAACGGCATGGAAAGCTGGATACACGGCTGGAAGAAAAACGGCTGGAAAACCGCCGCTAAACAGCCGGTCAAAAACGAAGACCTGTGGCGCGAACTCGACCGCCTGTGCGGCGAACACGAC
>CAUVCE010000022.1:0-15369 GCA_963550425.1 uncultured Neisseria sp. | reverse complement strand
TATCAGGCGGCTTTGGCCATAAATCGCGGGTCGTCTTCCAGCGCGGCCTTCAAGTCGGCTTTATAGGGCTTGATCCATTCGGATTTTTCGGCTGCCTCAAGTATCCAACTGCTTACACGATTGAAATCAGCAGCGGACAAATCCGCAATCGAAAATACGCAGCCCGAAAACTCGCCCTGCATTTGGTCGGCTGCTTCCTTGTCGATTTCAGCAAGACGCGGGTACAGATAGTCCAACAATTCGGACGGGGCGGTTTTCCCGCCTAAAAATACTTTTACTTCGCGGCTGACATACAGTTCAGACGGCATGACTTACTCCGATATTTTTACCAATAAGCGGACTTTATCCCGCTGTTCTTTTGGCAATGATAACACATACTGCAACAATTTATGCCGGTTCGCCGCATTCAGATGGCGTAAATCAAGCGGGACAATATCGGCTTTGTCGAAATGTTCCTGAATCTTATCGACCTTAGTATTCCACGCCCCGGTGGTGTGTGCAAAATAACGGTTCATCAATTCCGCACGTTCGGGATTTTCGGTAAACATAAAATCCAGCTTTACCCATTGTTCACGGGGCAGGTCGTCTGAAACAATCAGATAATCGGCTTGACCCTTACCTTTCTCCACGGGCAAGTCAAACACTTCCAGCCTGTCACCCGTTTCAGCCTGCCACGCTGCCGCAGCTCTCGCTTCGTGGTCTTTGGTATTGTTGGCAGACTGCTCTTTTGTCAACCTGCGCACTTCTTTTCCCGACACCTTATCCGGCAAAGCCAGTACCTTTACCGCATCCGAAGGCATCGAATACCGCTTGTCCAGCCATGTTTCGCGTTGGGCAATCATCTCTGCCAACGCGGCCTCGCCGTGTTTGTCGCCGAACAGTGCGTCCATCGCCCCCAGCCTGTCGCCGTGATTGTGCGCAAAGCTCGGCGTGATGTCGTCGGGTATCAAAACCTTCTGCCCGGTGCGCGGGTTGGTAAACTCGACCATCTCCACATCAGGCTCGCCGCCGATACCCTCTTCTTCCGCCTGCCGCTTCGTCAGGGCGGAGACGGAGCATTTGCAGCCGTAGCCGTTCGGGGGAAAGATGACTTTCCAAATATCGTGGTCAACCGGCAGGACTAAGCCGTAGTAGCGTTTGTGGCCGTCGCGCGGGTGTCCGGACGCGCTCTTGTTGTAGCGCAGGTAGGGCAGTGCCTTTTTGTTTGCCTGAATCCGCTGCCACTGTCCCGCCGCAAAGGCGGTGCGCATGTTGGTGTCGAAGATGGTTTTCAGGCGGCGCGTACTGCCGAGCTGTACCAGTTTCGGCTCGCCGTCCAGCGGGTCGGTCATGATTTGTTCGCCCCACCAGCCTTTGGCCATTAAATACGGTTTTAAACGCTTTTTAAAATCGGCAAACGCCGTGCCGTTTCGCTGTGCGTCTTCGATGGCGTCTTTGACTTCGGCAAGCATATCCGCGTCCATCATCTTGGCGACGGTAAAGGCAAGGCTGTGCTGATACAGCCATACGTCGTAATGGCTGAAGCCGGGCAGGATTTTCTTGGCTTTGAAATGCTCAAAGGCGGCTTTATCGACCAGCCCCGCGAAGTCGTATTCAATTCCGTCCATCGTCCGCTCCGTCCGCCCAAGCCGCAAGGCCGTCTGAAACCAAACGCTGAATTAAGAGATTGTCGCCTTTGCCCAAATCAAATTCCGACAGTTTCGCTTCAAATTCGGCGTAGTCTTTACAGCTTTCCAGCAAGCCCAACACCGCTTCCATCTTCGGACGGACGATTGCCTGCTCCGCCGTATCGGGCGCGTTACGGGCAAGGCCGTCTGAAAGGCGCAGGCTCATTTTCGCATCCGTTTGCTGCGGCACGGCGGGCGGTTCGCGCAATTTGAAGTGCGATTCTTCAAAGCCCAGCACGTCGCGATAGTATTCTTCGGTCAATACCAGCTGCCCGGCGTCAAGGTACATTTTGTCTCGCTCGGCACGGGTTTTGTCTATCCGCACCTCGTCGTCAAACTCGAACCACACGCCTTTCGGTGCATGAATCGGCCTGCCGTAGGCATTGTTGACCATGACGGCGGCGTCGACGAAATGTTGGGCGGCACGGGAGAGCATGGCCAGATAGGAGGCGATGCGTTCGGCACGGTTGTTTTCTTCGGTTTCCTGCGCGGCACGGCTGCCGGTCTCAAGGTCGCTGGTCTTGACCTTGCCCAGCAGGGTTTTTTGGATGCGGGCGTTGGCGAGGTTTTCCAGCCGTTTGAAGGCCTGGCCGTCTGCGGTGTTTTGCAGCATCTTCACATCGTCCTCGCGCTCGATGCTGACGGCGCCGCCGCCGAGGAAGTCGATAAACCGCCGCATGAAGCCGCGGTGCTCCTCGTCCGTACCGGCGTTGATTTTGGCCACCATATAGGGCTGGGCGTAGCGGGTGATGAATTGGGCGGCGAAAACGAAACCCTTGCTCCTAAGGGCAACGGGGGCGTACAGCCGCGCGGCCGCCATTTCCCCTGCCGGATTGGTCGAGGTGGCGCGGTGGGTCAGAAACAGATACATCACATTGGTGTCGCACACCTCTTCGCCCGCCGTGCCCCGGTACATTAGGCTGCCGTCGCGGTAAGGAATGAAACGCTCCAACTCGCCCCGTTTGCTTGATACGTTGGCGATGCGGATGCCGTCGTCGCCCTGCGCATAGACGTAGCGTGCCACGCTGTAACCGTTGAGGCGCGCGTCGATGACTGTTTCCGTCAGTGCGGCCATATGCTGCCGCAGCATTTTCCACAGGCGGTCTTTATCCTCTTCGGACAGGCCGTCGCCGTACAGCCGCCACGGCTTGGCCAACATGGCGGCGCGCAGGTCTTCGGTGCAGGCGGCCACCTCATCGTCGGCGTAAACCGCATCGAAGGCGTGCTGCCTGCCCACGCCGAGGCGGGCAAGCAGGGTGTCGTTGCCCGTCATATCGGCAAACATATTCGACAGTGCGTCTTCGGTGGCCGCGGTCAGGTGTTTGACGGCGGCCTGACGTTTTTTACCTTTAATCAATCCGAACATTTTTTACTCCTCAGGCCGTCCGAAACCTTTTCAGACGGCCTGACAAATTAGATGGTAAAGGGCATAACGGGGATTTCGTAAGCCCTCATGTTTTCCGTTGCGCGGCCGCTGGTGGCCGCCATCCACAGCATATGCAGCGCGTCGGGGCCGTCGTCGTGGTCGGCTTTCGGGAAGTGGCGCAACTGGCTGATTAAGGTCTTTTGGTCGGGGTTGAGCAGAATCAATCCGTTTGCCATGTGCGGCTGCAAGGTCTCAATCCGCAACATTTTGTCCGATGACGGCTTGATACCGCGCACGGGGATATGCACACCCGACCGCGCCCCGCGCTTAATCAGCTCGTCCTTGAGAAACTCTTGGAATTGCACCGTCTCCACCACCCACAATACCGGCTTGACCCGCGCCTCTTTTTGGATGCGGATCACGTCCTCGATAATCAAATCGGGCAGGCGTTTTTTGACTTGGGCGACAGTTACAAACAGACGGCCTGTTGATTTCTGATAACCGCCGACCAAAATCGCCGACGGGTCGCGCCCCGCGCCCGCCTTACCCAATGACGGGTCGAGCGCGCCGTAGTACACCAAATCGTCCGGCAATTCCGACCAGTATTTGATGTTTTCGGCAAACGGCGCATCTTCGCCGCTGACCGGGTCGTTTTGATATTCCGAATCAAACGTCGCATGGCCGTCGCGGGCGCGGATTTTCATCAAGGCGAGTACGCCGCGAGCCGCCCAGCTTGTTTGCGCGCCGCGCTCCATCTCGTCTTTGTGCGCCTGATAAAACGCTTCGGCTACCGCCGCACCGTCATTGCGGTACAGCTCTTCCCATCTGTCCCACAAATCCATGCGGTCAGGCCAGCGTTTCATCGCCTTGAATTTCCGCGTACTCCAAAACGGGTTATTCAGCGTGCGGCTCAACACGCTGTCGTAGTGCAAAATCGTGCCGATATAAATCACATCAAACTTGGTACCGACCGCGCCCAACGGCAAGACGGTTTGTTTAAGCCACATTTCCAGCTTGTCGCGCTGGTCGGGGTTTCGCACCATCTCGTCGTTTTCGATATCGTCGAGGATGGCGAGGTCGGGACGGAATGGACCATGCACCATGCCGCGCATTTTCTTACCCGAGCCGAAGACTTGGATTTTGACGTTTGAGGCGGTAACAATCGTCCCCGCCTGCCAAACCCGACCCTGACCGCACATCTCGGGGAAGTCGGTTTTTAAACGCGGGTTAAACTCCAATTCCGCTTTGATGGCTTCCAGCATCGGATAGGCTTGGTCGATGCTGTCCATCGCGATGACGATAAACTTTTTCGCGCCGGTGATGACCGTCCAAAGCGAGAACAAGCGCGTAACCAGCGTCGATTTCGCCTCGCCGCGCGGGGCGGCATCCGCCTCGTTGATGCCTTCCGGCTGTTGTAGGATTTCGGGCAGACGGGAAAACAGAAATTCATGCAGCTCGGACTTTTCAGGCGACCTGACGTAATGCGGGAAGTAGGTATTGACGAAATACTCGAACCCATACACAGGGTCTAAAACCTTCGCCCGCCGCCCGGCAATGGCTGCGGGCGACGCATCAAAGCCGTCCGCCTCCGCCTCGATGGTTTGGCGGAGTTGGGCGGCGTATTCGGCAAGCGACTTTAAAAACTCTTTGGACTTCATGCCTTACCTGTATTTCTTTTCAATTTCCGCTCCCAACGGCTCAACCAGCTCGACATAAGCCTGCAAGTGCTGCGGGTATTTTTCCTTAATCACTTCGCCGAACAATTCCAACACCTCAATCGCCGTCGCCAGTTTTGACGTTTCCGGCATTACTTTGGCGTTTGCGGCCACCGTCTTGGTAAACGCATCGGACAGGCTCGCCAGCAGCTTTGCACGCTCGGACGGGGGCAATTCCTCGACCGACGTGTCTTGCAACATCGTCATCGTTGATTGGTATTGCACCAAAAAACCCGCCAGCAGCGAGCGGCTCAAGTCTTCGATGCCGCCGCCGGCCAAAGTATAGGCTGCGCGCACTTTGTCCCAATCGTCGCCGGTCTCTTTGGCGGTACGTTTCCAGTTACGGGCGGTGGCGGTTGGGATTTCGCACATCATTGCAGCGATTTCGAGCGTATGCCCGTCGCTGACGTACAGCCGCCGCAGCTTTTCGCGGGTTTCTTTCGGGTGCGCCATCACAACAACCCCAACTTGGCCTTAACCGCCATAACCGCCGCCGCGGCCAACCCGCCCGACAAAGCCCCGCCGGCCGCCCCCGTTATCGCGGCCGTGCGTTTCGCATCGCGGTGAATCCGCCCGATTTCCCCGTCCACCCGTTCCTGATTGGCCAAAATACTGTCCTGCTTGCCTTCAATCCGCGCCAGCGCGGCCAAAATGCGGTCCTGTTGCTGCTGCATCACTTGTCCGCCTTCCTTTCCAACTTGTCATTCATCCTGTCCATCTTCTCTTCCAACCTGTGCAGGCTGCGCAGTATGCTTTCCTGATTCCCGCGCAACTCGTCCTTGGTCGCATAATTCAGCCGGATTTCATGCAGCTCGCGCAACAACTCCGCATCGCGCCTGTCCGCCTCCTTCTGCCGTGCCGACAACTGATTCATCCAAAACCAAAACGCCGCCACCGCCACCCCCCACAGCGTCTTAAAGCCAAACTCAAAATCCATACTTATCCTCCGCGCCGTCATAAACCACACGGCACTGGACGGCGGGGTCGCGCGGCAGGCTCACAAACAAACACGAGGGCGCATCGGACAACTCGTAATAGGGCGACAGGGCGGCCAAAACCGCCTGCCGCACATCCGAATCCATACTGAAAGACACATTGAACCGCCTGTCCATCCCGACGCGGTAAGTCAGGCGCGCCCCGTCCAAATAAGCCGCGACCTGATGGACAAAACCCTCATGCTCCCGCGCCCGCGACAAACCCAACTCCAAATCCGCATGAATAATGGCCAAATTGCGCTGCACCAACTCACGGTAAGTCGTCATCGCCCGCCCCCCGCCCACTTGCGCCAAGCCGCATTCTGCCGCTCCAACTCCGCCGCATACGCCCCGTATTCGGCCGCGTGCCGCAACAGGCTGCCAACCGTGCCGTCTTGCGGCGGGTCGGGACGCTGCGGCGGCACCAGCAGGGCGGGCGGCGGCGCGGGCATCACCGGCACGGAAACCGTCCTAACCGCCGTAGCCGAGGGCGCGCCTGTAGAAGCGCAACCCGTCAGCGCCAAGGCAGCCGTCATCAGCGCGGCTGCCGTCCCGTTTGAGCACATCATCGATTTCCCTAACCCTTTCCCGCTTCAGGCGGTTGATTTCCCGCCTTGCCCGTTCCAAATCCAAACCCACCGCCTGCGCGTGTCCGGCCTGCCGCCTTTCCTGCTCCCGCGCGGCGGCCAGCGCGGCGGCAAACTCACCCTCCGCCTTCAAACGCGCGGCGGCATACTCCGCCTGCATACGGATATTTACCGCCTTCTGCCGCACATAAGCGAACCTATAGCCCGCAGCGGCCGCAACGGCGGCAAACAGCGCGGCGGCCAGCACAGCCGATAACAACCTACTCCCCATCACGTTCCACCTCCTGCCGCTTCACGCTGACAAACGACCGCGCCACCGCATAACCGCCGACTATGCCCAAATACACCGCCCAGATTTCCGCCGAAGGGTCGGGCAGCATCACAAACTTAACCGTTCCCGCCGCACAGGCGATATTCGCCCACAGCTTCGAGTGCGACACCTTGCCCGTCGCGGGGTTTTTAAAAATATCAAAAATTCCCATCCCAACCCTCAGTCATTTTTTACTTCTATTCCTCTGTTTACGTGCCGCCCGTTTGGCGGCGGCTACGCCCGACTTGCCTGAACGCAGGCTCGGATGCTGTTTCAGACGGCCGATACGTTCCGGTGCAATCACCCATTCGGGGTTATTGGTAGACAAAGCCGCAAGACACAAAGCAATCAAAGACTTTTTCATTTTCAGACGGCCTTTCCATTAACGCCCAACTCGCGGGCAACCGCATCCGCCACCGCGCGGCAGATAATCCACTTGCGCTCTTTAAACAGCTTTAAATCAGCGTCATTGCTGATAAAAAACGGCTCGAACACAATCCCGCCCGCCCGCGCATAGGCAAGGCGGCGGTGCTGACCGGCGGAATCGGGCTTCCAACCCCCGTCCCGGCCGCGCACCTTCCAGCCCGTAACGGCCGATACCGCCGCGCACAGCCTTTGACAAGCCCCCTTGAGGCGCACATCGGCCAAGGCTTCAATCCCGCCGGCGGACTTGTCTGCGGACGCATTACAGTGGATTTCCACCGCCAAATCCGCCCCGCCTATCAGCTTCAAAGCATCAGCCAGCGGCAGATTCTCCCCGCGCACACCGTCCGTCCTCACCGTCAGCCCGTAATCCTGCCTAAGGATATGGGCGGCAATATCCCGCATCTCCGTGGCGACATCCGCCTCCCGCACATCGCCGTTTACCGCACCCGGGTCCCCGGCCCCGTGTCCGGCCGTCAAAACAACAACAGGCATAAAACCCCCGTCAATAACAAAAAACCCATTAAACACCCGTTCAAACCCGCCCTCCCCCTGCCGCCGTGCAGTAAGGACGGAAAAAATCCCGCCACAGGGGCGGGGGAAGAAAAAAATACACAAAAAGGCTGGACTTTTATTATAAGACATACTATAATAAATTACATGGATTAGGAAATAAAGAAATCCCACCGTTGGAGGCGGTGGGAAATCCGAAAAAGAAAGGGGGTAATGAAAATGGGTAAATTCCTAATCTTCACGATTATGTTACTTGCCTCTAGCCCGGCGTGGTAATGTAATCACAACGTAAAAGGGTGGCGGAAACGCCGCCCTTCCTCCCAACTTCCCCCATACTCTACTACAAGGATTTTAAAATGGCAAATTCAAACAGCGAACATTCCGTCAAACTGCGCCGCGAAACCGCCGCCCGCATCAACCGCGAAAAGCTGCAAAGCGGCGAATACAAACAGTTCGCCGTCAAGGGCAGGGCGCAAGACATAGATGTGATTCTGGCCGCCATCGAAAAGGCGGGCGGCAGCAAAACCCAAGCCTTACTGAAAATCTGCCGGGAATGGCAGCAGGGCTGAATACGCAAAACGGGCGGCAAATACCGCCCGCAACCTACCCGAACAAACACGGCTGCGGCTTGGCGGGCAGCCGTTCGGGAGACTTCAGAATCACCCACACCTGTCTCACTGCCAAATCATAATCCAGCGCGATATTGTTTACCGCCAAATTGGCCGACATGCGGCCTTTGGCCGTGTACTCGTCAAAATCCCGCCGAATCGCCCTATTGCGGACGGCCAGCATCAACGCCTTACACTTGGGGATCTGCAGCCTGCCCTCCCCGCCGAAAGCCTGCCCTATACGGCCGGCGGCTTCTTCCCCCACATATTCCGCCAAAAAAGCGTGCAAAGCCTTACCCTGCCGCGTAACATTCAGGCCTATGGGCAGCACCGTGCCGCCCAGCCGCGTCACCAAAGAACTGGACATTTTCCGGATACCCTGCCTGATCGAGCAGCGTTTTGATGGCACAGTCACGTGTCCCGCCCAAAGCCGCCAAGACTTCCACCTTATCCAACACCGCCTTACGGGCATCGGATTGCTGTTGCTGGACTTTCGTAGTTTGACTGGGATCTGCAACCTCCTGTACCGGCATGGTCGGCAGGTCGCAGGGCAACTGCTCCACCGGCGGTGTTTCCACCACCCGCCTGATTTCCCTTTCCCTGATCTGTACTGCCATCCTGGGAGGCGGCGCATACTCGCACCGCTTACCGTTTTTGCCGCCTTTACTGTCTACTTCAACAAACGGCCAGCCTTCACGATAAGCGCGCTGTTGCAGGCCGCGTACAGTTTTCGGATACCCATCCAAAGCCATTTCCGCCAGTTCTGTAAGCGGATAGTATTTTTTCATCATTACTCCTTATATAGATAGGCATATCGCGGACGGATACGTTTTCCATCCTGCGTCCAACGGTCCGGCCACAACTCATACAGGGGCATACCCAAAATGATAGCGATAGCCTTTTCCCCGGCGGCAGATGGTCTCAACAAAGCTTGCCGCACAGTACTTTCTCCTATACCGGCAATGTGTGCCACATCGGCCAGCGTATAACCGGCCATGCGTACCCGTGCCTTAATCAGTTCCGAATGCATAATTTCCCTTCCCAGCCTTGTAGGCTGACATCTCAAAAACGGCCAACCTGCCGATCAGCCAAGGGGCAAATTCGCTATAATGGTTAAAAACGTTGTTCTGCCGTATTTAACCATTATATAGTTTGGAAATTATTTCTCAACTGTCTTCTAAACTAATTTCTGGACTTATCAAATGATATTTTGATTTTAAAGGAAATTAAATTTACATACTAATTTCTCAACTTACCCGAAGGAGTTTAGAAATGATCCAGAAAAAATTTTCCGCTAAGGAGTTAGAAAAAATAGTTAATGATTACAAACTATTAAGCCTGCCAGGTGGGGAGCGTGGCATCCTAGGTAAGGCAACACGCGAGGGATGGGAATATGAACAAGTGCCATCAAAAGGCGGAAAAGGCGGCAAAAAGAAAGTTTTCCTTCTTCCTAATGATGTAGTTGATGAAATTAGGGAAAAAGGGCTTATGCACCTGATGGGGGAAGCCGTTTCCGAACAGTTGCAGCCGCCTTTGCAGGGAGATATTTCTGAACCTACCAAACCAAGTTTGGAATATGGAAACCTACCTTCCTTTATGCGCAGGGCGGTGGCAAACTATGCTGACTGGGCGATGGTACAAAAAATAGATGACATCATACCCATCCGGTATTACAGCAACGTGTATGGTAGTGCAGGTAATGGTTTTATTTTCAACGATATACTCGAAACAGAAGCAATGTGGTTCAGGGCTTCCTTCTTCAAACGCTTGGGTGTGCGTCCGGAACGCTGCTTTTGTACAAGGGTTAAAGGAGACAGCATGATGCCCACCCTGATTGACCGCGGCACAGTGCTTTGGCATGGTGACAATCGGTATACCGGCGAGGGTATCTACCTGTTTAGATATTTGGATGAATTAAAAATCAAACGGTTACAGCGAATTGGAAAGAATATTTACCGCATCATCAGCGATAATCCGAACCAGATTACCTATCCCGTAACCGATTTAGACCTATCCAATGCTCAGGAGTACGACTTTGAGATATACGGCAAATACCTTTGGGATTGCGGAATATCTGAATAGAAATAATGAGATATGAGAATAGAAGAGCTGGACAACGACCAGCTGAAGAAAGCGTATTCGGCTGTCAGTTCGAAGAAGGGCAGCAGGTCGAAACAGGGTGCTTAACTTTGCAAATTTGAAAAGTTCATTAAAAAGTTTTGAGAAGTTTTTGAAAACTTCTATTTCATAGGATTCCTGCCGGTTTCCGGCATCTGCCTCAGCCGTATACCCGCCTGCATAAGGGTTTGCGGCTGATTAGAATAGATGGGTTTTTGCTGATTTTGGGACATAATTTGTGCGAAATCTGCCCGGATTTTGACCGTTTTTGCGGATTTTTGCGCATTTTTCAAAATTGTCCCTTTTTCTTTTATTTTATTGTTTTATTTTGATTTTTTGGCTTTGTAATTGTTCAAAGTTTGGGACATATTTATCATCACCCCACACCTGCCCAACTTGCTATTAGGGAAATACAAAGGAAAACTCCTGCGTTGGACTGGTAACGAATTTCTATTTGTGGCTGCGCGCACCCGTGCGGGCAAAGGGGTATCCTTGATCATCCCCAATTGCCTGCACTATCGCGATTCAATGGTGGTATACGATCCAAAATTCGAAAACTTCCTGCTAACGGCAGGATCGCGCCTCTATCGGGCAAAAAGTATACCTGTTCAACCCGGGAGGGCTGATGCTGGGTATGAGCAAAGCCGATTTTTATTCCGGGGACAGCGCACATACCGAACGGCTGTTCAAACAGGCAAAGATGGTCAAAGGAATGTGCAGCCACCGCTGGAATCCGTTTAGCTACATATCGCGAAACCCGCTATTCATGTATAAAGATATCAGCAATATGGCTGCAATTATGCTTCCCATGGCTGCCAAAAACAGCGGGGATGGTTTTTGGACGGAATCTGCCCGCAAATTGTTTGTAGGCTTGAGTCTGTATATGTTGGAAACCGAACACGAACGCAAAAACCGTAATACCGATTACCGACAAAGCAGTTCTCTTTCCTACCTGTACCGGCTAACCACGCCTGCCAATGGCAAAAGCCTGACAGAATGGCTCAAAGACGAATTGGACAGACGTAACAAGTCGGACAATCCATTGAGTGATGCCTGCCGAACGCTGTTGGGTGGGTTTGCACAAGGCAATATCAAGACCAATGCCGATATCCTTGCCACTATGACTGTACCCCTGGGCATCTTTCTTGATCCCGTAGTAGAAGCGGCCACATCTGGGGATGATTTCCGTCTGGACGATATCCGCCGCACCCGTATGACGGTATATATAGGCATCAACCCGACTGAAACGGCTACCTTCTCCCGGCTGACCAACCTGTTTTTCAGCCAACTCGTACAGGTCAATGTCGCCCAAGGCCTGCCGGAAAACAACATTGATCCCGATACGGGAAAATCCACCCTGCCGCACCAATGCCTGTTGCTGATGGACGAATTTCCCGCATTAGGCAATATTCCCGCCATACAGGAAGGTGTGTCCTATGTGGCCGGTTATGGTTTGCGGCTGATGATTATCGCCCAATCTCCCGCACAAATCGAAGCTGTCTACGGACGCGAAAATGCCCGTACCTTTTTTACCAACTTTGCCGCCCGTGTCCTGTTCACGCCGCGAGATCAGACCGAAGCTGAGGAATATAGCAAGATTTTGGGCAATGAGACGGTCAAATCTAAATCTGTTTCCAAAAGCAGCGGTAAAGGATCAAGCCGCAGTACCAATACCAGCGACCAGCGCCGTGCCTTGATGTACGACAGCGAAATCAAACAAATGCCCATGTACAAATGCATTTTGGATCTGGCTTCATCCCGTCCTATTTATGCCGACAAAATCCGTTATTATGAAGATCCCGCATTCAAAGAACGAGTCGGCCGGCCTATACCTTTTGTTCCTGAGCTGAGTTTTTCCACCAGCGGCCGGGATCAGATACGGCAGGAACACATCCCACAGACTGCAGTGCAGGAACAGGTTGCCGATGTACACCCGTCCGACTATGGCAACAAGCAAGAGTTGGCACAGATATTTACCGACATGGTGTCGGATCATGAAACTGCCGCCATGTTGGCTGAAAAACTGCATACTGATTGGAAGCTGGAACTCAGGCCTGCCGTTCGTTCGATGCTGGTTGGAAATAAGGCAGAAAAATCTTTGGTTTCCAATGGGGTGGAAGAAGGTGAGGACGATGGCAGCTTGTTTGATAATATAGATGACTGAGAAAGATGCCTGTATGTACCATACTCCCGAACAGCTGCGCCGCCAACTTACACAAACCCCCTTGGCTCGATATTTGGATCTGCTGGACATCAGCACCTCCGACCAAGTACAGATACAACATCCCGACCTGAATCCCTTGGCTCAAGCCTGGTACGACCCGACCGCCGACAAAATCACACTGCTGGCTGACCGCATCGGCCCGGATACTGCCGCCTTCACCGCATGGCACGAAATAGGACACCGCAACATCGCCGTATCGGGCTGGCGCAAATGGCAGCTGGCCTGATGAAAGCCAGGCAGGAAAACACCCTTGTGGATAACATAGCCTGCCAAATCGAACAACAGCGTCAAACCGCCGGCTATTCGTTCGGGCAACATTCGAACAAGAACCCAACTAGGAACAATATCATGAATAACGAATATCCTGATCCTTCATATGATGATGTCCGTACCGCTTTGAGCTATGTGGATGTACCTGAAAGCTACAACGAATGGTATCCCTACGCATTCGCCATTAAAGATGCTGTGGGGGATACCGGTTTTGACCTTTGGGACGAATGGTCCAGGCGCGGCAGCAATTATGATTCTGCTCAGTCCAAAGCCACATGGAAATCAGCCCGCCCATCACCAGGCGGCATTACCGCCGCCACCCTGTTCAAAGCCGCACGAGCGAACGGCTACCGCCCCGATAAAACCATACAGCCGCTGACGGCCGAACAAGCCGCCCAAAGCGAAGCCCGGGTGAAGGCGCAAGCCGAACAGGCGGCAAAAGAATTGGCCAAACAACATGCCCAAGCCGCAAAAACCGCCTACGGTATCTGGCATAACGCCGAAAAAACAGTGGACTTGTCGCATAACTACCTGCAAAAGAAAGGTATTGCAGATGCCGAACTTGTACGTAACATCCGCCAAAACAAATACAAGGGGCAAAAGCAACTGGTCATTCCTTTGTGGCAAGACGGCAAAATTACGTCCGTGCAAACCATTAACGAAAACGGCGGCAAACATTTTTTGAAAGGCGGGCAGAAAAGCGGCAGCTATGCCTTTATCGGCAGCCAGCGCGACATGGGGGAAAGGTGTGGCCTTAGCGGAAGGTTTTGCCACCGCCGCCAGTATTCATAAAGCCACCGGCTGGCCGGTATTCATTGCCTTTGATTCCAGCAATCTGGCCAAAGTGGCGGAAAAACTGGCAGCAAGGCAGGACATACCCCATGTCGTCATTGCTGCCGACAACGATATTTCCGGCAGCGGGCAAAAAGGCGCTCGGGAGGCACTGGCCAAACTGAACAACAAAGGTTCTATAGTCATGCCCGAATTCACACCGGAAACAATCGCGCAATATCAGGCCGAACACGGCCGTATCGACAACAGCGGCAAAGAAAACCTGCCCTCGGACTTCAATGACCTGCATAAGTTGGCAGGCATAGAGGCTGCCCGCAAGGCATTTTCAGCCACATTGGACAGAAAGGAAAAAGAAATGACACCTGAAAAACCATTATCCGCCGACATCCTAAATCGGGATGAGGAACAAGAACGGATATTGGCCGACCAGCAAATGCTCAATAACGAAAAGGCAGCCGGCCGTACCAAATACACGCCCTTGGAAACCTTTCCCCATTCACCCGGAGAAGGATTGAGCCAGGGGCAGACTACCCCAGCCACGACACCTGAAACAGCCGCCCCAGAGGCGGCTGTTGTTGCAACAGGACAGGAAGGTCATGTGGTACAAGGTACCGACTCCAAACAACTCCATTCCGAACAAACAGGACAAGTATCCACAGAATCCCCGGAATATGCCGAGGACGAAAAAGACATGGCGGAAAACGAAGCTCGCTTAAAGGCCGCGGCCATTACCACTGCGGCATCTGCCGCCCTGCCGGGAATGGAGGGTGCATCATTGGCAACCGATGCGGCCGTATTTGCAGCACAGGAAGTGGTTGATGAAAAGTTGGCCGACAAAATACAGGAGTTAGAAGGCAAACAAACCGCAGGGAAACAGGAAAAACAGGCAGCCACCCTTCCTGAAAATACCATTGAATATGACAACATCCGCGAAATCCGGCAAAAGGCAGAGGAGCCGGAAATTATCGATGCCGAAGAATCTTTGGCAAACCTGAGGGAAAAACAGGCAGCCGAACAAAAGTCCGAACCATCCGCCCGCCTGCCGCAAACACCGCCGACAGAGCCTGTCAAATCGGCAGCGGCCGATTCTGCCAAACCGGCCGGATCGCCGGACAAGGAAACAGAATCCCTGACGCCTCCCAAACCCAAGCCAGTATTGGATTTGAACTATGCCACCGCTTCCGGATTAAACAAACGTTATGTACGTGTAGAGGGGCGATACTTGGATTTGAATAATACCCAAACTGTGATGTTTGAAGACAAAGGGGGGAAAATCAAAACCGCAAAAAACGATCCTCAAACCATCAGCGATATGCTGGATACCGCACAGGCCAAAAACTGGGACAGTATAAGGATTTCCGGTAGTCATGATTTCAAGAAACAAATGTGGTTGGAGGCAGAATTGCGCGGTATTCCCAGTACGGGATACAAACCGGGCAAAGAAGATTTGGCCTTACGCGACCAGATGCGCGAAATGCGGGAACGCAACAGTATCGAACCCGTCCGTAACCCCGAAATAACCGCTGAAAGGGTGCATACGGCACATACGCAAAAGCCCGACCGTGTGGCGGAAATGGATGATGTGGCAGTCAAACGGCAATCCTTAAGGGAAAATGTGCCTTATCCGACAGGACGTGGAAAGCCGGCATCGGAAATCCATCAGGCAATGGAGGCGGCTAAATTGTCCTATTTGTCTAAAGCCGGCAATTTATCCGATGTTGCAAAAGCGCAAATGATTCAGCATGAGCGCGATTTTGCCAATATCGCATCAGGGCTGCCACCCAAAAATCGTGATATGGCCA
>CAUVCE010000021.1:0-15708 GCA_963550425.1 uncultured Neisseria sp. | reverse complement strand
AGGACGGTTCCGCGCTGCTGGAGCGCACCCTGCCGAAAAACAGTTTCCAAGTGAAACAATGGGACAGGAAAACCTACGGCATCGGCGCGCAAATTCTGGCCGGGCTGGGCGTTCAGAAAATGCGCGTGATGGGCAAACCCTCTTCGATGAACGGTTTGAACGGCTTCGGCCTGCAGGTAACGGGGTTTGAAGAAGCGACGAAATGATGTCCCGACAAGTTGATTTTTGACAAAATTATTCCGCCATTCATCAAAATTTCCCTAATGGTTGAACCCCCGCCCTTTGGGGCGGTAGAATTTGGGAGAGGGCGTTACCCCTTCCGGCAGGGCGGCACATAGGGCTGCGCCTTATGTGCCGCCCTGTGTGTTGAGACATTCCCCCGTTATTTAAAGGGGGTAATTTACCCGAAAAGGAAAATTGATGAATATCCTCTCTCAAAATTTGGACGGCAGCCAACTGCGTATCGGCATCGTACAGGCGCGTTTTACCAACGAGGTCGGCTCGGCCATGCTGAAATCCGCCGTTGCCAGGCTGCACGAACTGGGCGTGCGCGATGACAATATTACCGTTGCCACCGTCCCCGGCGCGCTGGAAGTGCCGCTGGTGCTGCAGTCTATGGCCGGCACGCAGCGGTTTGACGCCCTCATCGCCATCGGTTGTGTGATTCGCGGCGAAACCTATCATTTTGAATTGGTTTCCAATGAATCGGCCGCCGGCATTACCCGCACCGCACTCGATTACAGCATCCCGATCGCCAACGCCATCCTTACTACCGAAAACGACGAACAGGCCCATGCCCGTATCGTCGAAAAGGCGCAGGATGCCGCCGTGGCAGCGGTGGAATGCGGCAATTTGGTAAATTACCTGTTGGGCGAACAGGAGGATTAGGCTGCCGATATGGCATAATCATTAGGCGGCACCGGTTCGCCATCCGCCAAACCCGCTATAACCGCACCATTATGCCCGCCTTCCCCAAAAACGCCATTCCAAAAGGAAATTCCAATGTTTCGACACACGGGGCTGTACATAAGGCCCTATGTGTTCCAACGATTTGGAAGGGTTGCACCCCTCCCAAATAAACCAAGCTCCTACCGCCCCAAAGGACGGGGTTTCAACCATTAAGGAAATTTTGATGAAATCCAGCCCGCGCCGCCGCGCCCGCGAATTTGCCGTTCAGGCGCTTTACCAGCTTGCCATGAATGACACGGCCGCCCCCGAAGTGGCCAAAAATATCCGTGAAGCATCAGACTTCCCCCGCGCAGACGGCGAATTGTTTGCCGCATTGTTTTTCGGCGCGCACCAAAACCGTATCGGGTATATGCAGCTTATCCGGCCCTTGCTCAACCGCGATGAAAAGGATATCAATCCGGTGGAACGCGCCGTTTTGCTGACCGCCTGCCATGAGTTGGCCGCCATGCCCGAAACGCCCTACCCCGTGATTATCAACGAGGCCATCGAGATTGCCAAAACCTTTGGCGGAACAGACAGCCATAAGTTCATCAACGGCATCCTCGACAAGTTGGCGGTGCAGTTGCGCCCGAACGACCCGAAACGCAGGCCGCCTGAAAAACATTGATTCGAGACGGATAAGGCCCGGCCTTTCGGCCGGGTTTTTTAAGCCGGTTTCACTTAGATTATCTGGCAGGCACGATACCCATGCGCTGTTTTAGGGAAGTGCGGTGCCCGCCAAACAGCGAAGAATAATAAGTGGCGTTGGTCATCACTTTTTTCACATAATCGCGCGTTTCGTTAAAGGGGATGGTTTCGGCATATATCGCACCCTCCAAAGGCACGTCTGCCTGCCACAGCCGGGCGCGGCCGGGGCCGGCGTTATAGCCTGCCGTTGCCATGACCTCGTTGTTCTGCAGGCGTTTTTTCGCATCGGCCATATACCACGTCCCCATGCGGATATTGCCGTCCATGCTGTAAAGTTCGCTGCTGTCCATACCGATTTTGCGCGCAATCTCGCGGGCGGTCGCGGGCATGACCTGCATCAGCCCCTGTGCGCCGACGCTGGATTGCGCGCCTATCATAAAACGGCTTTCCTGCCTGATCAGGCCGTAAACCCAAGCCGTATCGACACCTGCTTGTGCGGCATAGCGTTCGGTAATGTCGCGGAAGGGGGAAATATAGCGCAAGGCGTAGTTGATTTTGTGGTCGGTGCTGTCGGCGGTATTGACGGCCATTTCGTAAAAACCGTTATCGTAAGCCAACTGGGCGGCGGCCAATTTGGTCTCTTCGTTGAACCCCCGCACGGCATAACGCCATTCCGCCTGCGCCGCCTTCCGCATTTTCCGGTCTCCCCCGCCCGCCTTAAACAGGGTAAGCGCGCGGATAATTGCCCCATCCCGCGCCAAAGCGTCCAAATGCCGGCGGTCTGCATTGGCAACGTTGTTGCGGGTGCTGATGCGCCCGCCCAACTCTTCCGTGGCCAATACGGCATAGAAATTACGCCCGCTGGCGGCGGCCTGGCGGTATAAAGGTTGGGCGCGGCCGTTTTCACCCAGTGCGCTGCGGCTGCGCGCCAGCCAATACAGCCAAGCCGGGCTCTGCTGCAGTTTGGGCGGCATGTCTTCGATTATGGAAGACAGCAGCCGCCAATTTTGAAACCGCAGGGCGGAACGTGCATACCATTCCCATTGTTCGTCATTCAGTTGTTTGCGTTCGGCACGGCCGTAATAATCGACGGCGGCGGCAAAATTGCGCCCCTTGGCCTGCGCCAAACCCAATACGCCCCACGCGAAACCGGCTTGTTCGCGCGTAAGCATGGCTTCGATGCCGTTCAGGCGGCCCGCCGCCGAAGCGGGATTTTTTTGCGCGTTGATGCCGATGATGTCCAATAACAGGGCTTCCTGCGCACCCTGCCCTTCCCCGCCGCCCAAAGGGCTGCCCAACGCCGCAGCCAACGAACGCGCATCGGCGGTTTGGCCGGCGGCCAGCAGGCCGCGCACCCGCCTCCAGCCGTCCGCCGCATTCAGCCGGCCGGAACGCGCCGCATCTTCCAGCAGTTTGTTACAGCCCGCAGGCAGGCGGCCGGTTTCGCGCACCAGTTCGGCCGCAAGCGTGCCGCCGGTTTGGCGTTCGGCATAACAGCGCACTTCCTGTGAACGGCCTTCGGTATCGAGTTTGGCGTATTCGCGGCCGAATCCCGCCCAATCCCCGCGCAAAGCCATGCTTTTGAGCCATTCGTTGCGCACGGCCTCGCCCATGGCGCCGCCGCCGTAACGGCTGAGGAATTGTGCGGGTTGGATGTCGTCGCCCGCCCTTGCCGCCTGAATCGCGCCTTCATAGCGGTTGTAGGCATCGAATATTTCGTTGGGCGTTTCCGCGCTGCGTGTGGTGGGCAGATGGAAATTGCCTGCTTCGGGCGGCCTTTGTTCGATATTTTTTGCCGGTTCGACAGGCTGCTCGGATGAACAGGCAGCCAATACCAAAACAGACATCGCGATTCGGTTAAGGATTGTTTTTTTGTTCATCGGAATTTCCTTCATGTTTAAAACCCCGCCCTGTCAGGCGGCGGAATCGGGGTTTGTTTTGGATGGGCGTTGCCCCTTCCAAACTGGCACAACATTCTAACAGGGTTGTCAGATGGCGGAAACGCGGCCGATGAAACGCATCAGCGGCCGGTAAACGGGCAGCCATCCGTTTCTTACCGACAATTTATCGTCGGTACGCAATCCCGCCAAGGCTAGGCAGCGGTTTTCTTCGTCTGCCAATACCGGCCAATATGGGCGCAAAAACGGGGGGATATGGCATTCCTGCAACACCCTGCCCGCTTTTTTGCGCCCGTTGGCAAAGGTCAGAACATCACCGGAGGCCATCGGGCGGACGCAAACGGGATTTTCCAACAGGCTTGCGGGCAGTCCTACCGGAGTTTTTTCAAACTGCCAGCCGTCTTGTCCTGCCAAGTCTTTCAGGCGGTTTGCCCTGCCCCAAAGGGGTTGCGGCGGCGGATTGTCATCGGGAACGGGAAACAGTTTGCCGCCATAAGCCTCAATCCTGCCCTTTGGCAGCCGCCATCGCGCCGCCCCATTGCCCGATTTTGTCAGGATGCGGTCGAAATCGTGCAAGGATGCCTTGGCCGGCGTACCCAGTCCCTGCTGCCGTACAAAATACAGCAACGCCTGCCGCCGCCGCCCGGATGAAAACCCCCGCCAAATTCCGATATCGAACAGGCCGCCCTCCCGCACTTTCGCCAAATCGGCAAGGGCGATTTCGTCCAATACGGCCAACTCGTCCTGCAACAGGGATATACCCGACAAAACATGCCTGTTTAAATCGGGACAACGCCGCCCCCAATACGGCAGTCCGTCATGACGCAGCCAGTTGCGCAAATAATCGCCGCTTTCATTGCTGGGGTCGTCGATATATTGCAAACCGTGTTCGGCGGCATAAGCGGCCAGCCGGACGCGCGAAAAAGGCAGCAACGGCCGCCAAAGCCGCCTGCCTTCGGCCAAAGGCCTGCATTCCGGCATGGCCGCCAACGCGCGCAAACCGCCGCCGCGCAAAGCCGCCAGCATGAAGGTTTCGATTTGGTCGTCGGCATGGTGGGCGGTCGCGACGGCATCGGCCTTCGTCTGGCGGAATATTTGATAACGCGCCTGCCTTGCCGCCGCCTCCACGCCCAAACCCTGCGGACGGACTTCAACCTTTTGCCAACGCAACGGTATATCCAATTGTCCGCACACCCGACGGCAAAATTCCAACCAGTCATCCGCGCCGGACTGCAGGCCGTGATGGACATGGACGGCGGACAGCCCGATATTCAGGCGGCCTTGCAGTTCCGCCAGCAGGTGCAGCAAGACTACGGAATCCAAACCGCCGCTCAGGGCAACTTCTATATGGCGGGCATACTTTAAGGCGGCCGGATAATTTCGGCATATGGCTTCGGCTAGGTTCATAATCAGGATGGCTATGTTTCAACACACAGGGCTGCACATAAGGCGCAGCCCCACTGAAAGGGGCTACACCCCTCCCAAACAAACCCGGATTCTACCGTCCCGAATGGCGGGGTTTCAACCATTAAGGAAATTTTGACGAATAAGAAAATCAGTTTTTCCCGCGTTCGGGCATCAGGCGGTTGAGCCACTGCCATTGTTCCCGCAACGCGCGGCGCATGGCCTGCTGGCGGCCGGCCGGCGTATCCGAACCCTGCGTCAGCCCGCTGTAATCCAAGGTAAAAGACGGTTTGTCAATTGTGCCGCGTATATTCAAAGGTATTGCCGTCCCCTGCCCTGAGGCAGGGCTCAGTTTGAGTTGCTGATTAAGCGTCAGGGTATTGAGATCCGTGCTGCCGTTTAGGACGAGATGGAGTTTTCCGGTATAAAGTTCGGCGTTTTGGTGGCGGCTGACCCCGGCTTCTATGGTGCTGCCCATGCTGAAGCGTTCGAAAGGCGTAAAGGCGGGCTGCCCGTTTTCGGCAACGCGGCCGTTGTCGAACAAATTGTGCAACACCTGTTCGAGATTGAAGCCCATCCACGCGCCTTCATTCAAATTAAGCTGCATGCTGCCCGACAGGCTTTTGGTCAGGCTTTTGCGGTCGCCGCCCTGCGCGGTCAGGTCGATAACGGCGTTCCCGCGCCCGCTGATGCTGCCGTAACGGAACAAATCCTGCATCAGCGGCCGGATTTGCACGTTGGCGGCATATTGTTTCAAATGATAGGTGAGGGGGCGGGTATTGGCGATGCTGATTTCGCCCTCGGTGCGGCCGCCGTAAAGTTCCGCACTGAAATCGGGCAGGCTGATCTGCCTGCCGTCGGCCAACAGGCGGGTGTTGAGCCGGCTGATTTCGACATTGGGCGATTGGACGGTGGCAATTCGGATTTCCGCCTCCACCGCAGGAAAACCGCCGTCCGACAACCAGGCAGGATAGCCCGCATTCGCGTCGCCAGCCGAAAATTCGTCCAAATAAGGCGATAAATTCAGTTTGTCCAGCTGCACATTCGCCGTCAGCCTGGCATCTTTGCCCGAAGTATAGCCCGCAGTCAGCTCGATATCCTCGCGATCAAGTTTGCCGTGCAGCCGCCCCTGCCAACCTCCGGCACGGTAAAACCATCTGCCGGCCAGTTCGCCTGTCAGGCGCGGGCGCGGATTGCCCGATGTGTTCTCCCGACGTGTCGCCAACCGGATGTCGGGCAGGCTCAAACCACTCTCGTGCTGCCAAACCAACGGACTGTCCAATATGACCGATGTTTGAACGGCAGCCGCCTTGCGCCCGCCCCTGATGCCGAATTGCTCGGCCAGCGCAAGCGTCGGCCACAACACCAGCCCTTTTGCCGTTACCGAAGCATTCCAGTCCGCCCCGCCATATCGCGCTGTCAATGCCGCATCGGCAGCATCGGCTTTCAGGCGGCCTTCTTTCAAACGGATCGAAGGCGCGGCAGCGGTCAAATGTATTTCATTTTGCGAAAAATCGGCTTTCAGCCGAGTATTGCCCAAATACAGCGTATTGTCCTGCCTGTGCCAGGCGGCCTGCCCGTCCAAGGTCAGTGCGGCCGTCGATTGGCCGATGCGGCCGTCCGCGTTCAAAACAAAAGAAGGCATCTGCCAGCCGCTGCCGGTACGGCTCAACACGGCGCGGAATTTCCAATCCGCGCCTTCGGGCATCAGGCGGTTGTTCAGGCGGCCGGTGATACGGATAGCGGCCTGGCTGCCGTCTGCATCGTTCACCTTCAACTCGATATTGCTCAAACTGTGCCTGTTTTGCCCGTCGTCCACCATTATGCGGCCGTTTTCCACGCTCAGGCGGTCCAACTTAAACCGGCCGCCGTCTTTCTGCATCAAATCATAGACATTCCAACGGCCGTCCGCCTGACGCGACAAATGGGCTTCGGGGCGGACGAGCACCCACTTTTCAATGGTCGGCGTACCGAACAAACCGATCCATCCGATACCCACCTTCATCTCATCAATATTGATATCGGCCAACGGGCTGTTTGGCCGGCTGACCGACACCTGCTTCAACACCACGGTCGGGCGGGGGAAGATACTGTAGCCCACCGCAGCCTGAAAACGCACTGCACGCCCCGTTCCGGAAACCGCATCGGCGGCCATCTGCTGCAGCCTTTCGGGCGAAAGCAGCCAAGGCAGCAGCACAAAGCGCAAAACGGACAATGCCGCTGCCGCCATACCGAAGAACGTTGCGGTTTTCAGCCAAAACCTACCCGAATGCAGCCGTTTAATCATCCGATGCCCCCAAACGCCAAACCAAATTTCCAAAACAAAGACGTGCAGAGCGTCCCGCACAACAAACCAAACCATACCGGCCGCATTCCGATTCGCGATATACTCGCGCGGCAACCCGACGGATTTTGCCGGATACAAACAGCGGGCGAAGTATAACGGCAAAAAAAACACATACCGCCCTTATGGCGGCGGTTTACTTGATTTTACAGCCTGCCGCCTCCAAACACCAGCCTGCATAGGAATACACACATGATTATCATCATGAAAAAACAAGCCCCTTCGGAAGCCGTCCGGCAGGTTGCCGACTTCATTGCCGAACGCGGCCTGCGTGCGCACATATCGTGCGGCGAAGAACGAACCATCATCGGCGCGGTTGGCGACGAAAGGGTATTCCACCCGCACGAACTGGAATCGCTGCCGCAGGTGGAACGCGCCATCCGCGTCTTGGCCGACTGGCGCATCATCAGCCGCGAAACCCAATCCGAAGACAGCGTGATTACCGTGCGCGGCATCCGGTTTGGCGGGGGGAAAGTATTGGATATCGCAGCCGGACACACCGCGCCATCGGGCGCCGACGCCCTGTATACCGACCCCTTCTTCATTTCCAACAACCCCTATGCCGAACAAGAAACATCAAGCGAAAAAACACAAATCCGCCGCATGAGGAAAACCTTGGACGAAAGCCATGCCGCAGGCAGGCCTGTATTGGTCAGGGTGCGCGATGTGCGCCAAATCGCGCCTGCCCTGCAGGCGGGCGCCGACATACTTTACCTGGGCGGCGAACTGATGGGCAACCGCACCCTGCAAAACGAAGTCGGCCGGCTGAATACCCCCGTGGTCCTATGCAAAGACAAACACCACCTATATAACGAATGGCTGGTTGCGGCCGAACACATCGCCCTTCGCGGCAACCACCAAATCATCTTGGGCGAAAGCGGCACATTGAGCTTCGAACCCGACCGCCAATACCGTTTCGACACCGATTCCGTAGTGCGCGTCCGCCTCTTGAGCCACCTGCCGGTTTTGGCCAACATTACCCGCCTGTGGCACGACGGCATGCCGCAGGAAATCCTGCGCCGCCTGGCGGTGGCTGCAGGGGCGAACGCCATTGTCAGTACCATCGCGGCCGGACAACCCGAAAAACCGCGGCCATAACGCATCACGCCACCACATCCCGCTTTTTACAAACCGGCCGGCCATGGTCCAAGTGCGACGGCCGGTTTCGAATAACCCTTCCTGATTCCGTTGCAAAAAGCCGACCGCTTTACCGGAATAAAAAAAGATTGCCGCCTCTGTTTTGGGCAAGACTAAAGAATACGGGTATAATTCAATATTTTGTATTGCCGTTTGCTATAACGCGGGGCGCATATTCCTTATATTTCAACATGAAACGCAGCCCTATGCATTTACCCTGCCCAAAGGGGCAACGCCCCACCCAAACAAACCCTATTCTGCCGCCCCAAAGGGCGGGGTTTCGACCATTAACGAAATTCCGATGAACACCAGCATACCGCCACGCCGCCATATCCGGAAATCCATCCGTTTTGATGCCTATCAGGAAGTCATACGTTCCAATCTGAACAAACAAATCGCCTCCTCCGGCCGAAGGCTGACCCTGCCGGCCAAACTGCCGGCCGGCATCCTTTGGTCGGCCTGCCTCCCCCCCCTGCTGCTTTTGTGCCTGTCATTAATAAGCTTCAACATGAACGACCCCGCATGGTCGCGCAGCGTTGCGCCCGTAGAGATACATAACTTATGCGGATTGTATGGCGCTTATTTTGCCGACATCACACTTTACCTGTTCGGCCTTTCCTCTTGGCTGCTGCCGGTCGGACTTTTTTTACTATGGTGGAAAAAATGCCCCTTGTGCCTCGATACATCATCGGAACGCCCCCCCTACCGGCTGGACATGGCCTTTGTCGGATTCGTATTG
Organism: uncultured Neisseria sp.; assembly: GCA_963550425.1. GTDB lineage: Bacteria > Pseudomonadota > Gammaproteobacteria > Burkholderiales > Neisseriaceae > Neisseria. The sequence continues at coordinate 6,590 of CAUVCE010000021.1, read as the reverse complement.
CTGGCACTGTCCGCACCGGCCTTGGAATATATCCTATTCGGCAACAGCCTGGACGGCCGGCTGCCCATAGGTGCGGGAGGATTGGGCGGCCACATATTGGGAACGTTATCCGTCCGCCTGTTCACGCAACCCGCCGCCGCCGCCGCATTGACCGCCGTTACCGCCTCCGCCCTGCTTTCCATCAGCCAGCTTTCCCTTTGGCAAATCATTAAAAACACGGCCGCCGGCATCTTCGCGGCCATCAGCCGCCTGTTGCAGGAAAAACCGGCCTACACCAAACAAACCCTGCAGGTCGGCAGCATCCAACGCATGACGGCCAAAACCAAATCCATCACGGACATACCGATGCCGCCTTTCTCACTGGCGAAATGCGGCCGCAACCGCATACCCGTCCCGCTGCGCCGAACCCCGACGCCGCCTGAAAACAAGCCCATACCGACCGGCACGATATCCAACTACACCCCCCCGCCATCCGAATTACTGCTTTTGCCGCATAACGATGCCCCGTCTGCCGACTTTGAAACCCTGCAGCAGACGGCGCGGAAAATCGAATACGTTTTATCCGGGCTGGGTTTGGGGGCGCAAGTGGTATCCGCCATCTCGGGGCCTGTGCTTACCCGTTACGAAATCCGGCCGAAAAACGGTGTAAAAGGCAGCCAGATTGCCTTAATGACACAGGAACTGGCCCGGGTGTTGTCCTTAAAGTCCATACGGGTTTCAGACGATGCCGGTTCGGATAATGCCGCCATCGAAATCCCCAACACACACCGCCGCAAAATCAAACTGCGCACCATCCTTTCCTCGCCTGCGGCCAACGTGCGGGGCAGACTGCTCCTGGCATTGGGGCAGGATGTGGCCGGTATGCCGGTAGTGGGCGATTTGGGCAGGATGCCGAGCCTGCTGCTGGCGGGTAAGAAAGGGGCAGGGAAGGCCACCGCCATCCACGGTATGATTTTATCATTACTCTACCGCAACACACCCGAAGATGTGCGTTTGGCCGTCATTGCCCCCAAGCAGTCCAACTTTCCCCTCTACAACCGCATCCCCCATATGCTATGCCCCATTGTGTCCACACTCAAAGAAACCCGCAACCTCTTGGACTGGTGCATTGTGGAAATGGAAAAACGCTACCGGCTGCTGCATCATCTACAGGCGCGTGATTTGCCTGATTACAACGCAAAAATTACATCGGCTGCGAAAAAACCGTTCGACCCGTTCAGCCCCGACCCCGACCGTCCGGAAACCTTGTCCCCCCTGCCTGCCCTCGTATTATTCGTTACCGAACTGGCCGCCGCATCCTCAGCCGGAGAAGCGGCCATAAGGCAGATAGCGCACTTGGCTGCGGAAGCGCGCACCGTGGGCATACATATCATTGCAGCCACACAATATCCCGAAGTCAATGTATTGACGCGAAGGCTGAAGGCTGCCTTTCCCACCCGCATGGCTTTTGCCGTGGATAATAAAATAGAAAGCCGCATCATACTGGATCAGGTTGGCGCCGAAGGCCTGCTGCGCGAAGGCGACAGCCTGTTCTTACAGTCAGGGCATGTCAATCCCATCCGCCTGCAGTGCGCCTTTGCGTCTGAAACGGAAATCCGGCGCGTTGCCGAATACTTGTCCGCCAACACCCCAACCTGTTATTTGGACGGGCTGCTGACCGGCGAGGCAGCCGAACGAACCATCCGCGCCATCAACCCCCATACAGCCAAAGACGAATTGTTTGACCGCGCCGCCGAAATGGTTATACAAAACCAAAAAGCATCGGTATCCTTTCTGCAGCGTAATCTGAATATAGGCTATAACCGTGCCGCCAATCTGCTGGCCGCCTTGGAACATGAAGGCATCGTATCTCAAGATACGGGGCGGGGGCGCGAAATTTTGGTCAAAAAACGACACAGCCGAAAAAAACGGCAAACTGTTGGAGCTGCCAACCATTCAGCCGAAAACGGCTTCCGCGCCGTTCGACAACCAAACCGATTGGGTTGTGATAGATAATACCCCGACACTATGGTGTTTTAACCAAAAAGGAAATTCTGATGAAAAAATACCTTGCCCTGCTTTTATTGCCCGTCATGTTGTCTGCCGCACAGGCCGCCCCCGACAATGAAAGCAAATTCCGCTTCGTCAATATTGTCGATATGGCCAAACTCGGAGGAATGTTGCACCGCGATGCCTCGGTATGCGGCATCCCCCAAGACGCACTATTGTCGCAGGACGGGCAGATTCAGTCGCTGGCACTGGCCGCCATGAAGAAAACCGCCCCGAAAATCGGCCTGAACTGGGATGAAACACAGCTTCGCGAGACCCTGCTGCGCGCCTATCAGGAAGGCGGCAATACTGAAAGTTTGTTTGTGGAAAACGGCCAATGCACCCCCGCCGCCAAACAAAAAATCAGCCAAACCAGCCGGTGGCTGTTGCAGCAAATGCAGGATATGGCCAAATAAAAGGTATAACGCATACAGGGCGGCATATAAAACGCCGACCTATATGCCGCCCTGCCGAAAAGAACCGCCCCCTTCAAACAAACCCGACCTCCACCGCCCTAAAGGATGGCGTTACAACCACTAAGGAAATGATGGTGAAACACAGTTTGAAACTGTTTTTATTGTCGATAGGCTTGGCTGCCTGTTCAGCCGAACCGTCGTCCGAAAACGAACCCAGTGCTTCGGAAATACAGGCACAGGAAGCCGTTACGCCGTTTCCGGCTTCGGGCAATGCCGACTATACCGCCCCCGCCGACAGCCCCGAAGAAAATGCTTCCGACATCTCGGCTTCAGAAGCATCATCTTTGGATCTTGGCAAATCCGCTATAACAAAATAAAACGGTGAAACGCTATTGCCGTCGGGAAAATATCCAACCTGCTGTTTTCACCGTATACCCGCTTTATTGAAGAACATGCCGCTCTACCAACCCGAACCGCCCCGTCAAATTAAAAACGCGGCGAAAACCGCCGTCCTGCTTATCAATCTCGGTTCGCCCGCCTGTCCCGAAGCGTGCGCCGTCCGCCCTTATTTGGCCGAATTTTTATCCGATCCGCGCGTGATCGAAGCATCCCCGCTGTGGTGGAAGCCGCTGCTGCACGGTGTTATTTTGCCGTTGCGGGGGCGTGCCGCCGCAGACAATTACCGCAAGATATGGCAGCCGGACGGTTCGCCCCTTACTGTTTACGGCCAGCGCGCGGCACAGGAATTGGCACAGTTGCTGCCCGGCAGCATCGTCCGTTACGCCTCCACTTACGGCAGTCCGCCTATAGCCGATAGGTTTGCCGAATTTAAAAGGCAGGGTGTGGCGCGCATTGTCGTCCTGCCGCTTTTTCCCCAATATGCGGCATCCAGCAGCGGTGCGGCTTTGGATAAGGTATTCCAAACTTTATTGCGCCAACGCAATCTTCCTTCTTTGCGCGTCATCCGCAGTTTTCATAATCACCCCGCCTATATTCAGGCCGTGTGCGGACAAATCCAAGCCCATTGGCGGCAATACGGACGCGGTGAAAAGCTGCTCTTTAGTTTCCACGGTATACCCCAGGCACAATATGATGCGGGCGACCCTTATCCTGACGAATGCCGCGAAACCGCCCGTTTGTTGGCACAGGCTTTGGATTTGGCCGAACAGGATTGGGTTTTGGCCTTTCAAAGCCGTTTCGGCCGCGCCAAATGGTTATCCCCTGCCACTCATGATTTGTTGGCCGCGCTGCCCAAGCAGGGAGTCAGGCGTTTGGATGTCGTGTGTCCGGGTTTTGCCAGCGATTGTTTGGAAACTTTGGAAGAAATCGCCATTGCCGGACAACGGCGGTTTATTGAGTCGGGTGGCTCGGCCTTTTCTTATATACCATGCCTGAACGATAACCCGCTTTGGATAAATGCGCTGGCGGAAATGGTTCGGCAGGAAGGTTGCGGCTGGTTGTGAAATTATCTAAAACAAGCAAGGCCGGTTGCGCAAATTGCACCAATTACGCCAGCCAATGCGCCTTTTGCCTGATTAAACCCATACCGCCTGCGGCATAATCCGATTCCCCCCCCACAAGCCTTATTTGACAGTGTGGCATAATATGCCTATATATGGCAGGTCGGACTCAATCGTGTTTTGCGAAATAACAAAAAACAATGCCCGCCTTACCGTACTATATTATTAATTAAGGAAATTCCGATGAAAAAATTTATTTTCTGCCTCGCCGCCCTATTCTGCCTAAGCCGCGCACTCGGCAGCGATATCGATGCGTCCAAACTGCTGCCGCCCGAACAGGCCTTCGTCCCGCGCGTCGAGGTCTCAAAAGACGGGGCTTCGCTGAATTTCGATATTGCGGACGGTTATTATCTTTATCAATCCAAAATCGAAGCCTCTACGAATCCCGAAGGTTTGTTTGGCGAATTTCAATTTTCCGCCGGCCAGCAAAAGGAAGATGAGTTTTTCGGCAAACAGGTTGTCTACCACCGCAATGCCTCCATCCAAATGCCCTATGCGAAGCAGCCTGACGGAAGTTACTCGCTGACTGTCGCCTATCAGGGCTGTGCCGATGTCGGTGTGTGCTACCCGCCGACCGAGGCTTCGTTTGATATTAAGGGCAACGGTTTGTATAAGGTTCAGGCGGCCGACAACGCCTCCAGCCGTTTTACTTCGCCCAAACCGGCCGTTCAAGAAGCCGGCAATCAGCCCGCCGAACCGAAAAAACCCGCCGACAGCGGCCGTTTCAAACTTTCTTGGGAAACGCTGAACGCCAATTTGTTGGCGTTTTTTCTTGCGGGAATCGCCCTGAGTTTCACGGCCTGTATGTATCCGCTGATACCGATTGTCTCCAGCATCGTTGTGGGCGACAGTCATGCGGGCAAAGGCCGTGCCTTTATGCTCACGCTGGTATACACGCAGGGGCTGGCGCTCACTTATACGATAGTCGGGGTCGTTGCCGGCATGACCGGCGCGCTGCTGACCGTATGGCTGCAGCAGCCGGCCGTCGTTTTGGCGGCCGCCGCACTGATGGTGGCCTTGGCCCTGTCCATGTTCGGCCTGTTCAATATCCAGTTGCCCAATTCTCTGCAAAGTTATTTTCAAAATCAAAGCAATAAGTTGTCCGGCGGGAAAATCGCCGGCGTGTTCGGCATGGGGATGTTTTCGGCCTTGATTGTCGGCCCCTGCGTCGCCCCGCCACTGGCCGCAGCCTTGGGCTATATCGGGAAGACGGGCGACGCGTTGCTCGGCGGTATGGCTTTGTATTCGCTGGCCGTGGGAACGGGTATCCCGTTAATCGTCATCGGCACTTTCGGCGGCCATATCCTGCCCAAGGCGGAAGGATGGATGGATGGCGTGAAATATGCGTTCGGCTTCATCCTGCTGGCCGTCGCGGTCTATCTGGCCACGCCCTTTATTCCTTATGCCGCCGCCGTTGCCGCTTATGCCTTGTTGATGCTGGTTCCCGCAGCGTTGCTGCTGTTTGGGCTAAAACGGCAAAAAGGCCGCCTGAAAACCGCGACATCGGCGTTGGCGGGCGTTTTGCTGCTCGGCGGAACCTGGTTCGGCCTGCAAAGCATACGCGGCGAATCCACTGCACTGCACGGCTTCCTAACCCTGCACCCCGCTTCCACCGATGGCAACCACCGGAAATTTACCGATGTTTCCCGGCTGAAGGCCCAAATGCAAAAGGCGTGGCAGGCCGACTCCGACACGCCCGTAATTCTTGATTTCTACGCCGATTGGTGTGTATCGTGCAAAGAAATGGAGGCCCATACTTTAAATCAGCCCGAAGTTTGGGCGGCCGTCCCGATGGACAGGTTTTTTCAAGTCGACGTTACCGCCAATACGCCCGAACATCAGGCACTGTTAAAGGAATATGGGCTGTTCGGCCCGCCGGGGGTGTTTGTTGTGAAGGCGGACGGCAGCCGCAGCGAGGCTTTGTTGGGCTTTGCCAAACCGCCTCAGTTTATTGAATGGTATAGGCAAAACGCGGAATAACGCCAAACCGCAATGCCGCCTGAAACGGAAATATAGACGTTCGGGCGGCCTTTCCCTATCCAAAAAACCGTCAAAACAGTAAAATACCCGCTTTAATCCGATACGCACACTTTAACCATGCTCACCTTCCAACAAATCATCTTCAAACTGCAAACATTCTGGGCAGACAAAGGCTGCACCGTCATCCAACCTTTCGACATGGAAGTCGGCGCCGGTACTTCCCACCCCGCCACCTGCCTGCGCGCGCTCGGCCCCGAACCTTGGTTTGCCGCCTACGTCCAACCCAGCCGCCGCCCCAAAGACGGCCGCTACGGCGACAACCCCAACCGCCTGCAACACTATTACCAATTCCAAGTCGCCCTCAAACCCGCCCCCGCCAATATCCAAGACCTCTATCTCGATTCCCTGCGCGAATTGGGCATCGACCCCAAAGTCCACGATATCCGCTTCGTCGAAGACGACTGGGAAAACCCCACCCTCGGCGCATGGGGTTTGGGCTGGGAAGTCTGGCTCAACGGCATGGAAGTGACCCAGTTCACCTACTTCCAACAAGTCGGCGGCATCGACTGCACCCCCGTACTCGGCGAAATTACCTACGGCATCGAACGCTTGGCGATGTACCTGCAAGGCGTGGAAAACGTCTACG
>CAUVCE010000020.1:0-15805 GCA_963550425.1 uncultured Neisseria sp. | reverse complement strand
TATAAATTCCTGAAATACTTCACCTTCCTGTCTATCGAAGAAATCGACGCCATCGAAGCGAAAGACCAAGCCAGCGGCACCAAGCCCGAAGCGCAACGCATCCTCGCCGAAGAAATGACCCGCCTGATTCACGGCGAAGCCGCCCTGCAAGCCGCGCAGCGCATTTCCGAAAGCCTGTTTGCCGAAGACCAAAGCAGCTTAACCGAAAGCGACTTTGAACAGCTCGCCCTCGACGGCCTGCCCGCGTTTGAAGTTTCAGACGGCCTCAACGTCGTCGAAGCCTTGGTCAAAACCGGCTTGGCCTCGTCCAACAAAGAAGCGCGCGGTTTTGTGAACAGCAAAGCGGTATTGCTCAACGGACAAGCCGCCGAATCGAACAACCCGAACCACGCCGCCGAACGCCCCGACGATGCCTATCTGCTGACCGACGCGCACAAACGCTTCGGCAAATACACCATCGTACGACGCGGCAAACGCAACCACGCGCTCTTGGTTTGGAAATAACCGAATTCAACACACAGGGGCTGCATAAAAGTCGCGGCCCCCTGTGTTGTTCAGCCGGATAAGCCTTGCACTACCGCCCGAATAGCGGGATTTCAACCATATCAATGCATAATTTGCGCCAGAAACTGTCGGGCGCGTTCACTTTTTGGCTGGGTGAAAAAATCATCCGGTTTGGCATCTTCCACAACCTGACCATGATCGACAAAAATCACACGGTCGGCAACTTCCCGCGCAAATCCCATTTCATGCGTAACACACATCATCGTCATACCGCTTTGCGCCAGATTCTTCATCACCTTCAACACCTCGCCCACCATTTCGGGGTCGAGTGCCGAAGTCGGTTCGTCAAACAACATCACGCGGGGTTCCATTGCCAAGCCGCGCGCAATTGCCACGCGCTGCTGCTGGCCGCCCGACAACTCATCGGGCAGGGCGTCCTTTTTATGCGCCAGTCCGACCTGATCCAACAATTCCAAAGCCTTTTTTTCAGCCTGTTCGCGGCTTTGCCGTTTGACCTTTATCGGCGACAAAACAATATTTTCCAGCACCGGCAAATGGGGGTACAGATTGAAATGCTGGAAAACGAAGCCGACTTCCGTCCTAACCTTATTCAAATCCGTTTTCGGGTCGGCCACATTGATGCCGTCCACCCAAATTTCGCCCGATGCAATCGTTTCCAACTGATTTACCGTGCGTATGAGCGTGGATTTGCCGCTGCCCGATGGCCCGCACACCACCACTACCTCGCCTTGACGGATATCGAGGGATACGTTATTGATAACGTGTAACTCTTTAAAATACTTGTGAACATTCTTAAAGCTCACCATAATCTTATCTTGACAGACTTTGTGGGTCATGGATGGGTTTTCTTTCTAAATCGGATTTCACAGGGCTGCATTTTAAGGGTTGCCCTATATGAGGCATAAAAAACAAAATATTGCAAACCGTATTGATACGGGGTATTTTTTGGGTAATTACCTGCCTTTGGCCGACAGAAAATTACCCAATTCCACATACTTCTCCGGCGCGATATGTTCGGCGCGGGATTGGGGGTCGATACCGACAGCCGACAAAACATCATCGTCCGCCAAGCCCTTCAAATTATTGCGTATGGTTTTGCGGCGTTGGTGGAAGGCAAGTTTCACCAGTTTGGCGAAATGCTCGAAATCGTCCGCCTTGCCGATGCGGTGTTTCACCGGAATCATGCGCACCACTGCCGAATCCACTTTCGGCGCGGGGTCGAACGATTCGGGCGGCACGCCAATCAAATATTCCATTTCAAAGAAATACTGCATCATGATGCCCAGCCGTCCGTAGTGGCTGCTGCCGGGTTGTGCCACCATGCGTTCGACCACCTCTTTTTGCAGCATAAAGTGCATATCGACAACATCGTCCGCCACTTCCGCCAGCCTGAACAAAAGCGGCGTGGAAATATTGTACGGCAGGTTGCCGACAATTTTCTTTTTGCCCGCTATGCCGTTGAAATCAAATTTCAACACGTCGCCTTCGTGAATGACCAGTTTTTCGGCAAAAGGAAGGGTTTTCAAATACTTGATGATATCGCGGTCGATTTCTATAACATGAAGCCTGTCCAGCCTTTGTGCCAGCGGTTCGGTGATGGCCGCCAGCCCGGGGCCGATTTCGATGACGATATCGTCATACCTAGGGCGGACGGCATTGACGATATCGGCAATAATGCGGGTATCCCGCAAAAAATTCTGCCCGAAGCGTTTGCGGGCCTGGTGGGCGTGCATGGGTTTCCCCTTTCTTCAATACGGTTTGCGGCGCGGTCAGCGGCTGCGCGGGCGGCGGGCGCGTTTGTCCAGCCAAGAGAAAAACCAGCTCAGGCAGATGGTCATCAGCAGGTAGATGACGGCGATGGCGTAAAGCGGTTCGGCCTGCTTTAGGGTGTGGCCGGTGATGGTTCGCTGCACAAAGGTCAGTTCGACCACGGAGAGTACCGACAGGAGCGAGCTGTCTTTCAACAGGGTGATGAATTCGTTGGCCAACGGGGGCAGCATACGGCGGAAGGCCTGCGGCAGGATGACGTAACGCATGGCCTGCACATAGGTCATGCCCAACGAACGGGCTGCCTCCATTTGGCCTTTGTCTATGGATTGGATGCCGGCGCGGAAGATTTCCGTTACATACGCGCCGGAGTTGAAGGCCAGCGCCAGGCAGCCGGCAATTACGCCGCCGTAGTTGCTGCGGATATAGGCGGCCTGTTCGCCGCTAATCAGCAGGCCGTGGTCGGGGTGAACCAGCGCGGCAAACCAGACGTAACTCCATATGAATATCTGAACCAGCAGCGGCGTGCCACGAAACAGGGTAACGTATATCAGGGAAACCGAACGCAGCAGCCAAGCGATGCCCCGTAAAAGGATTCCACCCTTTTCCAGACGGATGATGCGCGCCAATGCGCCGAATAAGCCTAATACGATACCGCCAAGGGATGCAATAAGGGTCAGCCATAAGGTCGTATATGCCGCTTCGGCAAACATCCAGCGGTATTGGTAGAGGATTTCAAAGGAAAAGGAGGACTGCATGATATTTCGGCCAAAAGAAAACCAAACATTTTACAAGAAAATGCAGTGCTTGAAACCTTTGCGGTAAAAATGGCGGGGCAGCCCCCTTTCGGCCGGTTCGCCATCTGCGGCCGATTGCGTTTAAAATAGCCGCTTTGTCCAAACGGCTTCCCGGGTAATCATGGAAATTTTGTTAGGCGGCCGCCTGCCGCCCGAAAACCGCCCGTCCGCCTTGACCATCGGTAATTTCGACGGTGTGCATCGAGGCCACAGGCATATTCTGCAACGTTTGAAGAAAGAAGCCGCCGCCCGCGGGCTGCTCAGTATGGCCGTGGTGTTCGAACCCCAGCCCGCCGAATTTTTCGCCCGCCTGAAAGGCGGCGAACCGCCGCCGCGCCTGACGCCGTTGCGCGACAAGTTGCGCCTGCTGCGTGAAGGCGGTTGTTTGGACGCGGTGCGCGTGTTGCGCTTTAATCGGGATTTTTCGCAAATGTCCGCCAAAATGTTTATCGACACTGTGTTGCGTACCCAGTCGGATACGCGTTATCTGTTGGTCGGCGACGATTTCCGTTTCGGGCGGGGAAGGGAAGGGGATTTCGGCCTGTTGTCGGAACAGGGCGATTTTGTTGCCGAACGAACGCCGAGTATCTTGGTGGCCGACGAACGCGCCAGCAGCACCGCCGTCCGCCGCGCTTTGTCCGCCGGCCGCCTGGAAGAGGCGGAACAGATTTTGGGGCATGCCTATGTGTTGAGCGGCCGTGTAACGCACGGCCTGCGTTTGGGCAGGGATTTGGGCTGCCCGACCGCCAATGTCCGACTGCCGCCGCTGCGTTATGCCCTGAACGGGGTGTTCGTGGTCGAGGCATCGGGCGGTTTCGGCCGCAAATACGGGGTGGCCAGTTTGGGGCGCAACCCGACCGTAAACGACGGCAGTCGTCAGAAGTTGGAAGTCCATTTGTTTGATTTCAATGGAGATTTGTACGGGGAACGGTTGTTTGTCCGCTTTTTGCACAAGTTGCGCGATGAGGAAAGGTTTGACAATCTGGCCGCTTTGGGCAGGCAGATTAGGGCCGATATGGCCGCCGCACGCGACTGGGTCAGGCTGCAGGCCGTCTGAAGTGCGGAATATGGGAAGGGAGGGCCTGTGGAGGCACGGTATTTGGCGTTATTGTTGTTGTCCTTTTGTATTTTATTTGTTGTTTTTTTCGTGTGGCGGCTGCCGCAAAAATCAAAAGCGGACGACAAGGGCGGCTTGGGCGAGCGCGAAGTCGGGCGTATGCTGGAACGGGGTTTGGATGAATCCTACTGTTGCCTGAATGATTTGATTGTGCCTTTTCAAAATGGCGCGACCACGCAAATCGACCATGTATGTTTGTCCGTTTACGGCATTTTCGTTATTGAGACCAAGAATTTTTCGGGATGGGTTTACGGCGGCGAACATGATGCCCAATGGACGCAGGTGTTGTTTCAAAACCGTTACCGCTTTCAAAATCCCCTGCGGCAGAATTACGCGCATATCAGGGCTTTGTCCGCACTGTTGCGCTTGCCGGAGGGCAAATTTCATTCGGTGGTGGTGTTTTTGGAGGGTTGCGAATTGAAAACGGAATTGCCGGCCAATGTCTGCCATGCCGGCCGGGCGGCGGGCTATATCAAGGGGTTTCGAAAGCCTTTGTTGGACAAGGGGCAGGTAGAGGCTGCCGCCGCAGTGTTGGGGCAGAAAAAATTCCGCGCAACCGCAAAAAAACGCCGGAACCATGTGAAACAGTTGCAAAAACGCTTGGGAAAGCGGCCGTGAACGACATAAAACTTTATCGGAAACCGTTGTTTCCGTTAAAATGCATCACTTTTCAGACGACATGCGCCAAAATCCACCAATCCCCATTTTTAAGAAACGAGACACACCATGACCGACTACCGAAAAACCGTTAATCTATTGGACACGCCGTTTCCTATGCGCGGCGATTTGGCGAAACGCGAACCGGGCTGGCTCAAGAGCTGGCACGAGCAGAAACGATATCAAAAACTGCGTGCCAAAGCCGCCGGCCGGCCGAAATTCATCCTGCATGACGGCCCGCCCTATGCCAACGGCGACATCCACATCGGCCATGCGGTCAATAAAATCCTCAAAGACATCATCATCCGCAGCAAAACGCTGGCCGGCTTTGACGCGCCCTATGTTCCCGGCTGGGACTGCCACGGCCTGCCGATAGAGGTGATGGTGGAAAAACTGCACGGCAAAAACATGCCTGTGGCGCGTTTCCGCGAACTGTGCCGCGAATATGCCGCCGAACAAATCGCCCGTCAGAAAAAAGACTTCATCCGATTGGGCGTATTGGGCGATTGGGAGAACCCCTACCTTACCATGGATTACAAGACCGAGGCCGATACCGTACGCACCTTGGGCGAGATCTACAAGGCCGGCTACCTTTACCGTGGTGCGAAACCCGTCCAATTCTGCCTGGACTGCGGTTCGTCATTGGCGGAGGCCGAAGTCGAGTACAAAGACAAAGAGTCCCACGCCATCGATGTGGCCTACCCCTTCCAAGACGCCGCCGCATTGGCGGCTGCCTTTGGTTTGGACAAAATCGACGGAAGGGCGTTCGCCGTCATCTGGACGACGACGCCGTGGACGCTGCCGGCCAGCCAGGCCGTCTCGGCGGGTGCGGACATCGTTTACCAACTTATCGACACACCCAAAGGCAAATTGGTTTTGGCTAAGGATTTGGCGGAAGCCGCTTTGCAGCGTTACGGTTTTTCGGGCGGGCAAACCGAAATTCTGGCCGAAACCACCGGGGCCGAACTAGAAAACCTGCATTTGAGCCATCCGTTTTTGGAACGCGGCATCCTCATACTCAACGGCGAGCACGTTACCACCGAGGCGGGTACGGGCCTGGTGCATACCGCGCCCGCGCACGGCTTGGAAGACTACTTCGCCTGCCTGCGCTACGGCATCGAACTTTACAACCCCGTGAATGCCGAAGGCCGCTACATTGCCGAAGTGCCGCGCGTGGCGGGCATGACCGTTTGGGAGGCCAATCCCGTCATTATCGGTTGGACGGCCGAAAAAGGACACCTGTTGGCGCACGACAAAATCCGGCACAGCTACGCCCACTGCTGGCGGCACAAAACCCCGCTTATCTACCGAGCCACCGGCCAATGGTTCATCGGCATGGACAAGGCCGGCACAGACGGCAAAACCCTGCGCGACAAAGCCCTGAGGGCGGTGGACGACACCGAATTCTTTCCCGCATGGGGTCGCGCCCGCCTGCAGGCCATGATAGAAGGCCGCCCCGACTGGGTGGTTTCGCGCCAGCGCCACTGGGGTACGCCCATGACCTTCTTCGTTCACAAAGAAACCGGCCAGCTGCATCCCGACTCCGCCGAGTTGCTGGAAAAGGTGGCACAACGCATTGAGGAAAAAGGGATAGAGGCATGGTTTGCATTGAATAAAGGCGAATTGTTGGGTGCCGGGGACTGCGAACATTATGACAAACTGACCGATACCATGGACGTTTGGTTCGATTCCGGTTCGACCCATTTTTCCGTCTTAAAGCAGCGTAAAGAATTGGCTTGGCCGGCCGACCTTTATCTCGAAGGCAGCGACCAGCATCGCGGCTGGTTTCAATCTTCCATGCTGACAGGATGCGCCACACTCGGCCGCGCGCCATACAAACAACTGCTGACACACGGCTTCGTCGTTGACCAATATGGCCGCAAAATGTCCAAATCACAGGGCAACGTGGTTGCGCCCCAAGAGGTTTATAACGAATTTGGGGCGGATATTTTGCGCCTGTGGACGGCAGCCACCGATTACAGCGGCGAATTGGCGATTTCCAAAGAAATCCTGAAGCGCGTTACCGAAAGCTACCGCCGTTTGCGCAATACCTTGCGTTTCCTGTTGGCCAATTTGAGCGACTTCAACCCGATTGAAGATGCCGTGCCTCAGGCCGATATGGTGGAAATCGACCGTTACGCGCTGATATTGGCACGCCGCCTGCAGGAAAAACTGGCGGGCGATTATTACCCGCGTTACGCCTTCCATTTTGCCGTGCAGGATATCGTGTCGTTCTGTTCGGAGGACTTGGGCGCGTTTTATCTCGATATTTTAAAAGACCGCCTGTATACCACCAAGGCGGACAGCCATGCGCGCCGCAGCGCGCAAACCGCGCTTTACCACATCACACGCAGCCTGGTATTGCTGATGTCGCCGATTTTGTGCTTTACCGCCGAAGAGGCTTGGGACATCGTGGGCGGCGGCGAGGAAGACAGCGTATTGTTCCATACCTGGCACGATTTTCCGCAAATGCCCGCTGCCAGCGAAGAAGCTTTGGTGAAAAAATGGCAGGCCGTGCGCGAAATCCGCGATGCGGTAACTTCCGCCATCGAGCCTTTGCGCGCCGACAAAGTGCTGGGCTCGTCGTTGCAGGCCGAGGTATCGATTAGCGCGCCGGCCGATTTGGCCGAAGTGGCAAAAACTTTGGGCGATGAGTTGCGATTCGTGCTTTTGGTTTCGAAGGCGGAAGTTCGGGAAGGCGAAAGGTTGTCGGTGGAGGTAAGCGTGAGCAAAGGTGCGAAATGCGAACGCTGTTGGCATTATACCGCCGATGTGGGCAGTGTTGGGGGACACGATACCGTTTGCGCACGTTGTGCGGGAAATGTGGACGGTGCCGGAGAGACGCGAGCCTACGCCTGACAAAAACAGGCCGTCTGAAATAGAGAATGGTTTTTCAGACGGCCTGCCGTATTTGAAAAAACGCGATAATTTACAGGATTGTAAACAATTATGTCATTCGTCGGAAATGCCAACCGCCCATCTATGAAAATTGCCGATTAGGGTTCGTTTGAATAACCGGGCAATCAGCGGTACTACAATTACGGCTTTACCTTTACAGTTTCCAATAAATCATTTACCAAAGGGAAAACAAATGCAGATGATGTATGTTACGCCGAACGAAATCCTTGATTTTTGGTTCAGCAAAGAAACCAGAAGGCATTGGTTTACGGCAAGCGAATATCTGGATTTGAAAATACGCAAACAATACGAACTCATTTTCCGTCAGGCGATCAACTGCGAATTGTCTGATTGGCGCGACACCATACAGGGGAGGCTGGCGGAAATCATCATTCTTGACCAATTCTCCCGCGCCTTGTTCCGGGGCAAGGTACACGCCTACACACAAGACCGCATGGCGTTGATTTTGGCTCAGGAGGCCATCCGCCACCAATCGTTTGCCTTTTTGGAAAGCCGCCAGCGCCAATTTGTGCTGATGCCCTTTTTGCATAGCGAAAACCGCAACATCCATGCGGCCGCATTGGGTTTGTTCCAGCGTTTTGCCACGCCGCGCGCCGTCCGCCTGATTTACAAACATAAGGCCGTCATCGACCGTTTCGGCCGTTATCCGCACCGCAACCTGATTATGAACAGGAAAAGCACACAGGAGGAATTGGTTTTCCTGCGCGATAACCCGACAGGTTTTGAAGAGCCTGATGATGACGATGATGACGAATAATGCCGAAGACAGGCCGTTTGAACCGGCACACATCCGAACCGGGCATTCCGATGATAAAAAAATTGGTGCAAAATACAGTAAAGACCGAATCCGGCTGGCGGATTCGGTCTTTATCGTAGACATTTGGTTTTGTTGTATAGTGGACGAACAAGAATCGGAACAAGGCGGGTTAATGCCGTATGAGGTTTTTTGGCCGCAAACAGTTCGGGTCAAAGGCGCGTTACCGACAACACGCCTTTTATTTCACCCAATCCGACCAATACGCGCGGCAAATCGTTTACCTGTTTGATTTCCAAAGTAAACCGCATACTTGCTTCCAAATCCCGCGATTGCGTCTGTACGCCGGTTACATTGATTTTGTGCCGTGCAAGATTCTCCGATACATCGCGCAGCAGGCCGGAACGGTCTTGGGCGCGTATTTCGATGTCTACCGCAAATACCTGTCCTTCATGCGTACCCGCCCATGAGGCGGGCAGGACTTTTTCGGGCGACTGTTTGGCCAGATTTTGCAACGAAGGGCAGGTGCTGCGGTGTACCGAGATGCCGCGTTCGCGGGTAACGAAACCGATAATATCGTCCGGCGGCGCGGGCTTGCAGCATTTGGCCAGCGTTGTGAACAGGCCGGATTCTCCGTCAATCAATACGCTGCCGATAGAGCTGCTTTTGATTTTCGACTGTTTGACTATAGTGTCCGCATCCACGGCGGCAGACGGCGTTTCGATTAGTGTGCCGCAGGCCTTTTGAATGGCACGGGCGGTAATTTCCCCCTGACCGACAGCGGTATAGAGTTCTTCAAGTTTAGGGCAGCCTAGTTTCTCGCCCAAGCTTTGCAAATTGGGCTTATAGGGAATTTTTGCCAGCACCTTTTCCAGCTGCAGTTTGCCGTTTTCGCGTACCGCCTCGGCGTTTTGCTGGCGGATGAAGGCGCGGATTTTACTGATGGCCTTGTTTGATTTTACCCATCCTTCATAAAGCCAGTTTACCGAAGGGGAGCCCTCTTTGGCGGTGATGATTTCAACCCTTTGGCCGTTTTCCAACGGGGTGGACAGGGGGACGATTTGGCCGTCCACTTTCGCGCCCCGGCAGCGGTCGCCTATGCTGCTGTGCAGTGCGTAGGCAAAGTCAATCGGCGTGGCGCCGGTTGGCAGGGACAATACTTTGCCGTGCGGCGTCAATACATAGATGGTGTCGTTGAATAGCTCGGTTTTGAAGGCGGCCGCCAAGTCTTCCTGACCGTTTTCCGCCATGTTTTCGCGCCAGTCCAAAAGTTGGCGAAGCCAGGCGATTTTCTGTTCGTAGTCCGAATTGCCTTTCCCGCCTTCTTTGTAACGCCAGTGTGCGGCGACGCCGAATTCGTTGTATTGGTGCATGGCGAAGGTTCGGATTTGGACTTCCACGCCTTTGTCCTCAGGCCCGACGATGACGGTATGCAGGCTTTGGTAGCCGTTGCCTTTGGGATGGGCGATGTAGTCGTCAAATTCGCCGGGAATAGGCTGCCACAGGCTGTGGACTATGCCCAGCGTGGTGTAACATTCCGGTATGCTGTCCACCAGAATCCTGACGGCCCGGATGTCGTATAGGCCGTCAAAATCCAGTTTTTTCTTAACCATTTTTTTGTAGATGGAATAGATGTGTTTCGGACGGCCGGCAACATCGTAGCGGATGTGGTATTTGTCCAGTTCGCCACGCAGTGTGTTCAGGAAGTTGTCGATATAGGCCAGGCGTTCGGTGCGCTTTTCGTCCAGCAGTTTGGCTATGCGTTTGTATTCTTCGGGGTTTTGGTGCCGGAACCCCAAGTCTTCCAATTGCCATTTGAGCTGCCAAACGCCCAACCGGTTGGCCAGCGGGGCGAAGATGGCCAGTGTTTCTTTGGCTATGGCGCGTTTTTCCGGGCTGTCGGGGATTTCGCCAAGGTATTGCAGGGTGCGGGTTCGCAGTGCCAGTTTGATGATGACGACCCGGATGTCGGATACCATGGCCAACAGCATTTTGCGCATGGTTTCGGCTTGTTCGGCGCGTTCTTCGGAGGTGCGAAGGTTGTCTACGCGTGCAAATTGGGTGAGTTTTTGGACTTCGTCTATGCCCCTTACGAGATCGGCTACGGTCCGGCCGCATTTTTCGCCGATTTGACTATGCCAGTCGGACAGGTAGGCGGAGGCCTCCGCCAATAAGGTGGCGGCAACGGCCTCGGGCAGCAGGTCGATTTCGGCTATCATCCGCGCCGCCAGCAGCAAATGGGGAAACAGTGCCTCGCCCGTCGGCGTGGCGGCATCGGGCGGATAGGAAGCCTGTGCAAGTTCTTTGGCCTGTCGGAGGATTTTTTTGGCGTTTTCGTCTTGTCGGGCGGTATAGTCGTCCAACCACTGCAAAGCCGTCTGAAAGGCGGCAGATGGGTATGTTAAATCAACCATTAAGATACTCCACCAAGGCGGGAAAGATGGTGTATTGTAGCGGAAAATATGGTCTCTTTAAAATTTCGCCGGATAATTATCCGTATGCGGTTGATGCCGGACGGCGGGTTGGCGGCTAAGGGGGTAAAAAAACGGCCGCATTGTTGCAGCCGTTTTGTGTTTTTGCCGGGAATCAGCCCAAGTGTTGTTCCACTTCGACCAAGCTGCGGCGCGCCAAGGCCAGATTGGATTTGGAACGGTCAAGGATTGAGTACAGGAACAGGCCGTCGTGTTTTTGCAGCGGGCGGATTAGGTGGTATTGTTTGCCCAAGGTAATCAGGATGTCTTCCACGATATCGTTGATGCCCAGCATTTTCATGGTTTTCATTTTTGCAGCCACCACTTCGGTATTGCCGGCTGCGGCAATTTCCAAGTCGATGGCGGGCGAACCGCCGCCGGCCAACAGCATGCCGCTGGCGAAGTCTACGACTGCGGCTGCCAATGCGCCATCGACGTTCAACATTTCCGATACTGCTTTATCGTAATTCATGGTGTACTCCAATTAGGTGTAAGTTGAGAGAACCCACCGTTTGCGTTGTTTGGCAAAAGCCTATGGTGATTCCCGTAAGTTGATAATGTAATTTGGTTTTTATGCCGGGCCGACCGGTAACGCTGCCCACCGAACGATTTGCAATGTGCGGCAAAGTTGTGTTGAGTATATGCCTGCCGATTGATTAAGTAAACCTGTCGGAAAGGTTGGGAGAATGTCTTATCTGCCGCCATTAATCCAATTTAACGACCGTTTGTTTTAATTTGTAAAAATGTTTCAAAAAAAACAATAACAAAGAAGTGATTAAAAAATAGGCATAAATAATTGTAAAATTAAGTTAATCGTTTATTTGAAACAACACTTTGGCGGTTTGTCTGTCGGACGGTACGGTATTTTTGCCGAAACACGGAAGTCTTTTTGTAATTGCCGGCGGGATGGGGGGTTTTGTATTTGTGTGTTTTTCCGGTTGAAGCGCGGCCTTTGGTGGCGGTAGAATCAGACCGCCTGTTTTGCGCTGAATTTTTAAGGGAAGGTTTTAGACGAAAGGAAAAACGATGAAACTTTATATTTATGACCACTGTCCGTTTTGCGTGCGCGCCCGTATGGCTTTCGGTTTGCGGGATATGCCTGTGGAACAGGTGGTGTTGTCCAATGACGATGAGGCCGCGCCGATTGCCATGGTCGGTGCAAAACAAGTGCCGATTTTGCAAAAAGACGATGGCTCGTTTATGGGCGAAAGTTTGGATATCGTGCGCTATGTCGACGAGTTGGCAGGAAAAGGCCGTTTGAAGGAAGATGTGCGGCCGCAGGTTCAATCTTGGCTGGACAAGGTAAACGCCTATGCCAATAAGTTGATTCAGCCCCGTGATGTGTTGGCCGGCCTGCCCGAATTCGCCACGCAGGCGGCCGTGGATTATTTTACGGCAAAAAAAGAAGCGTTAATCGGAAGTTTCGCCGAGAATATGGCGCAGACGGAGGTTTATCTGGCCAAGTTGGCGCAGGACCTGGCCGAATTGGAAATGTTGGCGGTGGCGCCCGATGCCTTCGCCGGCGTGTTGGGTATGGAGGATATTTTGGTTTTTCCGCTGTTGCGCAATCTGACCATCGTCCGCGGTCTGCAGCTGCCGCCAAAAACGGATGCCTATGTGAGGACGATGAGTGGGGCGGCCAAAGTCCCTTTGCTGTTTGAACGCGCGGTTTGAGATTATGGTTTTGAGTGTTTTGAAATAGGCAGGTTGGCAACAAAAAGCCGTCTGAAATCCGAAAAAAGGGTCTTCAGGCGGCTTGGCCGTTATTTTCCCCAATTTTGTCAATCATCGTCATATTCATCATCATTGTGATTCCGGTCGTATTTTTTCTTCCGCGATAACCATCGCGTTCATAAAAGCGTCATTGCGCCGCCGATGGCGGCGGCGGCCGGCGTATTGGCGGTGGGGTTTTCGGAGGCTGTGCAGCCTGGCAGCGTACCTGTTGCCGGAATACCCGCCATGGAAAGGCCGATGACGGACTGGGGTTTTTGACCGATAAACATATCGTCCTACATTTCTGTGGGTGGGAAACATTACTGTCGCATAAACCTTGCCGTTTGAATAGGAGGCTTTGTGCAAAATCGGGTTGTTTTTGGGAAACGGGGTTTGGAATTTATTAAACACAAATCAATTTAAGGCAGGTGTAAAAATCGCTGATATTCGCGTTAAATTTCATAAATACAATAATATTTGGAAAATAGCGGTAAAAGATAATTTAAATCTTCTTCCGCGTCATACCAATTGGCGTCCAAAACTTTTTTCGGCTTGACTTGATTATTTATTATGGCTATCTTTACATAAAAAATAAAAGAACGAATACACGCATCTAAACAAATTTTTCCACTCTTTAACAGAAAGGATATGTCAAGATGTATCATCGCCCCTTTTCTTCACCGCGCCGTTTGGCTGCCGTTTTAACCGTATTTTTGGCGGCATCCGCTTCTGCCCACACCCATTGGGGTTATACCGGCCACGATTCGCCCGAGAGCTGGGGCAGCCTGTCTGAAGAATTCCGCGCATGTTCGTCGGGCAAGAGCCAATCACCGGTCAATATTGCCGATACCGTGCAGGGCAAACTGCCGGCCGTCAAAGTCGCTTACCGCCCAAGCGAAGTCGAAGTAGAAAACAACGGCCATACCATCCAAGTCAATTATCCCGAAGGCGGCAACACGCTGACTGTGGGCGGGCGTACCTATACCCTGAAACAATTCCACTTCCATGTGCCCAGCGAAAACCAAATCAAAGGCCGAACCTTCCCGATGGAGGCTCATTTTGTCCACTTGGATGAAAACAAACAGCCTTTGGTGCTGGCGGTGCTGTATGAAGACGGCAAAACCAACGGCCGCCTGTCTTCCGTATGGGACGTAATGCCGATGACGGAAGGAAAGGTAAAATTCGGCAAACCGTTTGATGCCGCCTCACTGCTGCCGAAAAATTTAAGCTATTACCGCTTTGCCGGTTCGCTGACCACGCCGCCGTGCAGCGAGGGCGTATCGTGGCTGGTGTTGAAAAACCATGACCACATCGGTCGGGAACAGGCGGAAAAATTTACCGCCGCAATCGGTTCGCACAACAACCGCCCCACGCAGCCTCTCAATGCGCGGGTAATTATCGAGTAAATCCATCGGATTTCAGTTGAGAAAAAACTTGGCGGAGGCTGTCCGATAATGATTCGGGCAGCCTTTTGGATTGTTTGTCCGCGATGGTTTCGCGTAACCAAATCGGCATAGGCCTGCCGCCTTATGTGGAAAGAATGATTGCTTCAGCCGCATCAAACCTCCGAGCGTTTGAAGTCGCGCGGGCGGAAGCCTAAAAGGGCGAGCGAGGTGAAGTACAGCGTGATGCCCAGAAGCACCAGCCAGCCCAGTTGCAAAGCCTTCTGCCAGCCGCGGATGTCCGTCCACCGCATGGGCATGAAGGATTGCGCCGCCCACAGGCCGAAGCACATGACGGCCAGCGCGACGGCGAGTTTGGTCAGGAAACGCCGCCAGCCCGCGTCGGGTTGGTACAGGCCTTTCAGTCGGAGCAGCGTGAGCAGCAGCGCGGCGTTCAGGCACGCGCCCAGTCCGACCGACAGCGACAGTCCGACGTGTTTCAGCGGCACGATGAAGGCGATGTTCATCAGCTGGGTCACAATCAGTGAGAATACGGCCACTTTGACCGGCGTTTTGATGTTCTGCTGGGCGTAGAAGGCGGGCGCGAGCACTTTAATCATAATTTGGCCGACCACGCAGAAGGAGCAGGCAATCAGCGCGTTTTTCGTCATCACCGCATCGTTCAGGGTGAAGCCTTTGTTCATGAACATGGTGGCAATCAGCGGGAAGGAGAGCATGGCCAGCCCCAGCGCGGCAGGCGCGGCCAGCAGGCAGCACAGGCGCAGTCCCCAGTCGAGCAGCTTGGAGAATTCGCGCGGGTTGCGGCCGCCGGCGTATTTCGACAGCGTGGGCAGTAGTATCGTGCCCAGCGCGACACCGAGTACGCCGGTGGGTAGTTCGGTCATGCGGTCGGCGTAATACATCCATGTGATGCTGCCGCTTTGCAGGTAGGACGCGAAGATGGTGTTGATGACCAGCGAAATCTGCGTCACGCTGGCGGCGAATACGGCGGGGGTCATTTGTTTGATGACGCGGTTTACCGCCGAATTTTTAAAGTCCAGCTTGGGCAGGTTGAGAAACCCTTGTTTGGCCAGCCAGGGCAGTTGGAATACGAGCTGCAACACGCCGCCGACAAACACCGCCCACGCCAGCGCGGTAATCGGCGGGTCGAAGTAGGGCACGAGGAACAGGGCGAAACCGATGAACGACAGGTTCAGCAGCACCGGCGTGAAGGCGGGGATTTGGAACTTGTGGTAGGTGTTGAGTATCGAGCCGACAAACGACGACAGCGAAATCAACAGGATATAGGGGAACATTATCCGCAGCAGGTCGGCGGAGAGTGCGAGTTTGTCGGGCTTGTTGGCAAAACCGGTCGCCGTGGCGTGAATAATCCACGGTGCGGCCAAGACGCCGATTGCGGTTACGATGGTGAGCACGAAGGTCAGCATCCCCGCGATGTGGCGGACGAATTCGCGCGTGGCTTCGGGCGATTTGGTTTGCTTGTATTCCGCCAGTATCGGCACGAAGGCTTGGGCGAACGCGCCTTCGGCAAAGATGCGCCGCAGCAGGTTGGGCAGTTTGAAGGCGGTGAAAAAGGCATCAGTCGCATCGCCCGCACCGAATACCCGCGCGATAATCATGTCGCGGACAAAGCCGAGTATGCGCGACAGCATGGTCATGCTGCCGACTTTGCCGAGCAGGGA
>CAUVCE010000019.1:0-15885 GCA_963550425.1 uncultured Neisseria sp. | reverse complement strand
TGTCCACTTCCACCCGCAACTTCCCGAACCGCTTGGGTAAAAACACCTTCGTTTACCTCGGATCGGCAGAGTTGGCGGCGATTTGCTCCAAACTGGGTAAAATCCCGACCCTCGAAGAGTACCAAGCCAACATCGGCATCATCGACCAATTTAGCAAAGATATTTACCGCTATATGAATTTCAACGAGATTGACGAATACAACGAAGTGGCTGAAACGGTGAATGTTTGAATAGGCCGGTAAAACGGTTTCCGGCTTCGAAAGCCGCCTGAAAGGACGGAATGGTTTGACCCATTCCGTTTTTTTATCGTTTTATAGCGAAATTTCCTATACACTGCCGCTATGCCCGCCCGTATCGGCCTGCCTGTCGTTCCGCTATACTGCCAAAAGGCTGAAAGGCCTCCCATTTTTATAACCTTTTCCAAATAACCCGCCCATGTCCGCCCTAAACGAACTCATCCGAACCGAATCCCCCGCGCCGATACGTGAAACTTTGGATTTCCTTCTTTACGAATGCAGCATAGACGATGCGCCGTCAGTTGAAGAAGTGGCGCAATGGCGCGATATTTTGCAAAATCGCGGTAAAAAATTCCTGCCGCTGGCCGACATCTGTACGCAATGGATTTCTGAAAACCATTAAGGGCGTTGAAATGACTTTCCCCAAAAACAAATACACCCTGCTGGCTGCCCTTTGGCTGGTTTTACTTTGGTACGGCCTGCTGCGCGAAGGAGGCGGCCGCCTGCCCGTGCCGCCGTTCCCGCATTTTGACAAAGCCGTACACTGCGCCATATTCTTTGCCCAATTTTGGCTGGCCGCCCGTGCCTTTCCCGCCGACGGCAGACGGCCGCCCTATCTGATGCTGACGATTGCCGCCCTGTTGCTGGCCGCCGCCACCGAAACCGCGCAATGGCTGCTTACCGCCACACGCAGCGGTGATTTTTTGGATGCCGCCGCCGACTTGGCCGGTGCGGCGGCGGCTTTGCTGCTGGTCGGCCGCGTCCGCCGGGTTTCATGCGGCAGTGAATAATACTGTTGCGGTTTGCCGGATATTTGGCCGCAAACGGCACGGTTGAAGCCGAAATCATGCAGGAGTACACTCGCGTCTTTTAAAATTTTGGAACTCACGGTCATGCAAAACTTCCTCTTCATCTTTACCGCCCTAACCGTTGCCGCCTTCATCGCCGCCGGCATTTACTTCTTTGTGGACGCAATCCGCGAGGGACGCGCCGGGCAGGCGGGAAAGGCGGATAATGGCTAAACCCCGCCTGATTATCGACACAGACCCCGGCCAGGACGATGCCGCAGCCATCCTGATGGCGCACGGCTTGGCCAGCAGGGGTTTGTTGGATTTTTTGGCCATTACCGCCGTTGCGGGCAATGTCGGCTTGAACCATACCAGCACCAACGCCCGCATCATCTGCGACTGGGCGGGGCGGCCGGATTTCCCCGTATATGCCGGCGCACCCAAGCCGTTGTTGCGGCCGCCGGCCGATGCCGCCGGCGTGCACGGTAAAAACGGTTTGGACGGCGTTACCCTGCACGACCCGCAATGCCCGCTGCAACCCATACACGCCGTCCCCTTCCTCATCGATACCCTGCGGCACGCGGAAGACTGCAGTATCACGCTCTGCCCCATCGCCCCGCTGACCAATATTGCCCAAGCCCTAAGCCTTGCACCCGACATCGTCCGCGCCATCCGCGAAATCGTGTTGATGGGCGGCAATTATTTTGCCGGCGGCAACATCACGCCCGCCGCCGAATTTAATTTCTATTGCGACCCCCATGCCGCGCAAATCGTGTTGCAATGCGGCGCACCAATTACCATCCTGCCGCTGGACGTTACCCAAAAAGCCTTGATTACCGCGCCGCGCATGGAAAAACTCCGCAGCCTGGACAATATCAACGGCCGCCGCCTGGCCGATATCCTGCAATGTTACGCCCGTTACGATATCCGTCAATTCGGCTTGGAAAACAGCCCGCTGCACGACCCTTGCGCGGTCGCCTATACCGTCTTCCCCGAATTTTTCGCCGGCCGAGCCTGCCGTGTCGATGTCGAAACACAAGGCAAACTGACCATGGGCGCGTGTGTGGTCGACTGGCACGGACGCGGCAGCCTGCCGCCAAATGCCAATTGGATCACCGAAGTCGATGCGGCCAAGTTGTTTGAGGAATTGACCGAATCCATACGGCAGCTCCCCTAAATGCGGCAGTCGGAAGAAAAAAGCCGTCTGAAAAAACCTCTTCAGACGGCCTGCCAAACCAAAAAAACTCAATCCGACAAATCCACATCCTTCGTTTCATGCGTAAACAACAACGCAAGCATCGTCAGCGCGCAATTGACGGCCAGATAAATGCCGACGCCGATAATCCCATAATGCTCGTTCAGCTTCATTGCCACCAAAGTGGCCACCGATGCCCCGACAATGGCGGCGAAATTATAAGCCAGCGAAGCGCCCGAATAACGCACTTCGGTGGGGAACAACTCGGGCAGCAGCGCGGCCATAGGGCCGAAAGTCATCCCCATAAGCGCCATACCGGTCAACAGGAACAACAGCATACTGGCGGGCGAACCGTTACTCAAAAACATCGGCAGAGACAGGCCGAACACCAGCATGGCGGCGGTTACCCAAATCAAGAATCGGCGGCGGCCGACTTTATCGGCATAAATGCCCGAGAAACTGATAAACACGCCGAAAACCACCGCGCTGATCATCAAAAAGCCGGTAAAAACATTGGCGGGGATGCCCAGCCCCATCGGGTGGCCGAATTCCGACAACTCGGCCGGCGATTTTGAATAAACCTGCGCGAAGGCCGTCATAATATAAAACAGCACATAAGTCGCCACCATAATAAACGTGCCCTGCACAATCGGCTTCCAATGCTTGGCGAACACCTCTTTTACGGGTGCGGACTTGGTTTTGCCCTGTTCCTCCGCCTCGCGGTAAACATGGCTTTCGTGCATGGTCAGCCGCATCCACAACCCGACCAGAATCAACACCAAAGAAGCGACGAAAGGGATACGCCAGCCCCATTCCACCAGCGCGTCATGACCGATGGCCGAACTGATGAGGAAAAACACGCCGTTGGCCATCAGCAGGCCGATGGGCGCGCCCAATTGCGGGAAAGTGCCGAACCAGGCACGTTTGCCCTCCGGTGCGTTTTCCGTGGCGACCAAGGCCGCGCCGCCCCATTCGCCGCCCAAGCCTATGCCCTGCCCGATACGGCAGACGCACAGCAGCAGCGGGGCAAGCACCCCGATATCCTGATAAGTAGGCAAAAGGCCGATACAGACCGTGGACAGCCCCATAGTCAAAAGCGAGGCCACCAGCGTTTTCTTGCGGCCTATTTTATCGCCGAAATGGCCGAACAAGGCCGAACCTATAGGGCGGGCAAAAAAGGCCAGCGCCAAAGTCGAAAGCGACAGCAGCGTGGCAACGACGGGGTCGCTTTTGTCAAAAAACTGAGTATTAAAAACCAGCACGGCTGCCGCCGCATAAATATAATAATCATAAAACTCAATCGCCGTCCCCACCATAGAGGCAAAGGCGACCTTGTATGGATTATTGCGCAAACGATGTTGCCTCGTACCCATCAAATTTCCTTTTGTATGGTCAAAAACCGACAAATATATTCAACACGCAGGGCTGCACATAAGGCGCAGCCCTATGTGCAGCCCTACCGGAAGGGGTTACACCCCTCCCAAAAAAATCCAAATTCTACCGCCCCGAAGGGCGTGGTTTCAACCATTAAGGAAATTTTGATAAACATACCATCAAAGATTGTCTACAATTTATCGGGGAATCATCACAGCACCGGCGGCGTTACAACAAAGCCCAAGGCCACACATACCGGGGCGGACGGCAACGCCAAACGCCAAAACGGATTTACCGGCCAAATCAGCAGCAGCCCGGGATAAGACACGCCGGCTGCCTACAATATGGGATGGGGAAATACCCGCCGCCGTAAAATAAAAAATGACTTGGTGGAAACTTTATTTTTCTATCTTGTGCTTTGATATATTGTTTATACCGGATATATCCTTATACCGTTAAAATCAACCGACCGGATTTTGACCGTAAGGAGAACTTATGTTTCAAACACAAGGGCTGCACATTGAGGCACTGCCCTATATGTCGGCCTGCCGGAAAGGGTAGCGCCCCCCAAACAAGCCCTGAACCTACCGCCCTGAATGACGGGGCTTCAACCATTAAGGAAATTTTGATGAAGGAAAAACTTTTCATATTCCTACTGATTATCCTATTCCCTTTTTCGGCAGCATCGGCCGGCAAAAAGGATGTACAAATGATGGAGAATTTGTGCAAAGTGGCTGCTTTGGGCAATCGTGAGATGATTAACGCCCTTATCGATGGAAAATCGGAAAAGCAGATTAGCGCCATGCGCGCAGCCAGAATCCGGAAGTTTAAGGCCAAACTGTCTTCGGGCAATCTAGATGCCACAACGGCGGCCGAGACCGCCTACGCTGTCAATCGGCTGGCCGAAGGTTATTATAAGGTTGCCAAGTCCGCTTTGACGCGTCAGGATGTTAAAGAGCTGCGCACCATGCCGCCTGCCGAACGGCAAAATACGGTTCGGGCAATGGATGAGGCCCTTTATAAGGTTTGTATACAGTCAGTCAAATAGGCTGACAGGGAAATTCCAACGTCAAAACCTGTTACAGACAATCAATCCGCCGTTTGAAGGCAAAAAAACCGCCCGAATTTTGTTTGCAACTTTCGGGAGGTTTTTTGTTTGTCCAACCGGTTATGGATTCGGTTTCGATTTTTGCGGCAAGGCGTTTTATTGCGCCAGACCCAACTGCCGTTCCAATTGTTCCACCAAACCGTCATCCAAGCCCAAAGCCTGCGACAGGCGCGACAGGAATACGATTTCGCCGCGAACCAAATCGCCGCATACCGCACGCGCGGCCAGATAGGCTTCGGCAGCCAAGGCCTGATCGCCCCCCACCGCCTTGGCCAGTTCTTCGATACCGGCAGGATGGGCATATTCGTTGGCCAGCCATTGCCGCACTTCGGCATCGGCGCCGCCCTCTTGGGCAATCAGTTGTTTTTCGGTTTCGTCAATCAGGCCGTCCGAAGCGGCTGCGGCTATCATGGTGCGCAAAATCACGCGGCTGCGGTCTTCGGCCAGCCGCCCCTGCGCGGCAAAGGCGGTTTCGGGCAAGGCAGATGTATTGTTTTGGCCGCCCTGCCAGTTTTGGAAGGCCTTATAAGCCATCATGCCCAGCGCGGCCGCCGAACCGGCCTTGACCAGCGACTCGGCGCTGCTTTTTTTCAGCAGCATCGAAGCCAGCCCGCCGATCAAAGCACCGCCGCCAAAGGAGTTGAGCGGGTTTTTTTCGTCCATGACTTTGTTGCCGCTTTGTTGTACCGCGCCTAATACTTGGTTGAGCAGGTTGCTGAAGTTCATTGTTGTTCCTTTCGGGTGTGGGTTACTCGGATAAGACGGGCTATTTGGTTAAGGGTATAACGGCCGCAGGCGCAATCTACACAATTTCCCATTTAAGCGCAAACAGGGTTTCACGTCCGCATTCAAATGCGGTTTGGCGGCGCAGTTCTTTGATTAACATATCGTGTCTTTCGTCAATCTCGTCTTCTTTGTCATCCAATGTGTTTCTCAAGCGGCGTTTTTGTTGTTCCAGTTTGCGGATTTTCTCTTCGTATTGTGCCAATTCGGCGGTGTTTTGCGCCAAATCGCGTTCCCGTCTGGCGTCTTTGATTTTTGTTTTGACTTCTTCCAATTCGTCGCCCAAGGCGGCTTTTTGGTCTTCCGCCCAGCGGTCGAACTGTAAAACACGCTCGCGGTAATGGCGGTTGTTTTGTTCTTGGTATTGGGCAAAGAAGCTGCTGCGCCGCAGTTCGGCACTTTGGGTGATGTCGGACGGGACGGCTTGGACCCGGCTCGTTTGTTCCGCGCCAAGCAGAAGGAGTTTTTGGCAAAAATCGTCGTCCAGCCATTCGCCGTCGTCGGTGCGGGCGGTAAACAGCAGGGTTTCGAAGGTGTCGGCTTGGGAGTGAATTTTGATTTTTTCTACCGAAAGCCAGCCGCTTTTGCCTTGGTTTTGCGCCAAAATACTGATTTTGCCGCCGCTGTAACCGCCGTAGTCGAATATGATTTCGGCATTCGGCGTGTCAGCGGTTTTACATTGGTTTATGCACCATTGCCCCAAATCGGTATTCAGCCGGTGCAGGGCAGCGGTTTCGTCATCATCTTTGAGCAGGCGGTATGCGCCCAAATGCAAATGCGGCTCGGGGGCGGTTTTTAAGTCGAAGCGGTAGCTTTGCGGATTGAAGGCGGCGTAGTTGTTTAGGGCGAAGCGGCTGGCCAGCCAGAACCAGCGTTGAAAATCGTCCAGACGCCCGCGGGTTTGCTGCAGGCGGGTTTTGAATCGGTCGTGCACGTCGGTATCGAAATATTCCAACAGCCGCTCTTCCGCCAGATTCCGCGTAGCGGCGATTTGGCTTTCCAGTTCCTGTTGCAGCCGGTCGAAGGCCGTCTGAATCGCTTCGGGCGTGCGGCAGGTGTCGTAAATCGCCAAAATCCGTTTTTCAAAATCAAGGCCGTCTGAAATCTTGCCCAAAATTTCGTCGGACGCACCAAATACGCCGTCAAACAGTTTGAATTTGTCGGTTAAAAGTTCCAATACGCGGCGGTCGGCATCGTTGCGGGTGTTCAAAAAATTAATTACCACGACATCCGATTTTTGCCCGTAGCGGTGGCAGCGGCCGATACGCTGTTCGATGCGCTGCGGATTCCACGGCAAATCGTAGTTGATGAGCAGCGAACAAAATTGCAGGTTTACACCTTCGGCGGCGGATTCGGTGGCAATCATGATTTTTGCCTGATTTTTAAAGGCATCAATCAGCGCGGTGCGTTTGTCCACGGCGGGCGAGCCGGTGTGGTGCGGGCTGCCCGCGTTTTTATCCAGCCACACCTTATAACGCCGTTGGCTGTCGGGATGTTTGTTGCCGCCGGAAAACAGTACGATTTGCCCTTCGTAACCGTTTTTACCTAAAAATTCAAATAGGTAT
Organism: uncultured Neisseria sp.; assembly: GCA_963550425.1. GTDB lineage: Bacteria > Pseudomonadota > Gammaproteobacteria > Burkholderiales > Neisseriaceae > Neisseria. Next base: position 8,836 of record CAUVCE010000019.1, on the reverse strand, counting down.
TCTTGGGTGCGCACCGATTCGGTAAAAATCACCGCCTTATCCGCCGCACCTGCTTCCTGCATTTTTTGCAAACCGGTTTTCAAGGCTTGCAGCAGTGCTTGAGCCTTGCTGTCATGCGTTAGGGTACGGGCATGTTTGATGAAGCCGTCCATTTCGGCGATTTCCGCCGCCAGCAGTTTGAAGTCTATGGGTTCTGCATCGCCGTCGTTTTCGTCATCGTCAAACGCCTCCCAGTCTTCCAAATCTTCGCCCAAGGCGGCAAATAGGCTTTCAGGCGGCCTTTGGGCTGTTTTTTGCATTGTATCCAGCCTTTGTCGGATAACGCCCAGCGTCCCGGAAAGGGCGGGCGTGGAAGAAGCCAACAGCTTGCGCAACACCAATCCCGTCAGATGCCGCTGGCGTTTGGGCAGGGCGTAGGATTCACCTTTGGCCAAAAAATCGGAAACCGCCATGTAAAGCGCGTATTCGTCGTCGTTCGGGCGGTAATTTTGCGTGATGGTGTGGCGGCGGGTGTATCGGATATATTCCAACACATCCTTGCGGAGCGTGCGTTTCACATAAGGCGATAAGCGCGTCCGCAATTCATCCGTATCACCGCGATTGATAAAACACTTTTGGAATTCCTTTTTACTGCCGAACAAATGTTCGTCCAGAAAAAGCGACAGGCCGTAAAATTCCATCAGCGAGTTTTGAAGCGGGGTGGCGGAAAGCAGCAGTTTTTGACTGCCTGCAAACGCATTTAAAAGCGTTTGCGCCTGCTTACTGCCGCCTTTATAGACATTGCGCAATTTGTGCGCTTCGTCAAATACCGCCAAATCCCAGCCGGCGGCATTGATTTCGGCGGCACATTTGGCGGCAAACTCATAGGAAACCACCAAAACCTGCCTGCCCGCTTGGGAAGACAAAAAATCAGTCAGACTGCGGTTTTGCTGCTTTAAAACCGCTTTGTCCAACACCAAAGACGGCAGCGAAAATTTTTCCCGCAATTCCGCCTGCCATTGCTTTCTCAACGCGGCGGGGCAGACCACCAACAGGCGGCGTTTGCGTTCCGCCCAAAGCTGGCACAACACCAAACCCGCTTCTATGGTTTTGCCCAAACCCACCTCGTCCGCCAGCAACACGCCTTCGCGCAAAGGGTTTTCCAAAGCAAACAATGCGGCATCGATTTGGTGCGGCTGCAAATCCACCTGCGCTTCAAACAAAGCCTGCGACAGCCGCTCGTCGCCGCTTTTTTGGCACGAAAGCTGGTGCGCGTAATATTTGGCCTGATGCGGCGTGATGTTCATACCTTATCCCCGTTTAAAATCATGTCGAACATGGTTTGCAGATAATTTTCATCTTCCATAAACAGGATATGTTTTTCGCGGAACTCGTCTTCGGTTTTGTCTAACACGGCTGCCGCGCCGTCGTCCGGCAAGCCCTTATACGGCGTAACGGACAAAATAAAGCTGTTCAACGTCAAATCTTGCAGCTTCAAAGACTGTTCCAGCTTTTTCACTTCGTCCGCCAAACCGAATTTCGGATGTTCCCACGTCATGTGGCGTATGCCTTTGGGGTCGATGAAGGTCAGCCACTGCCTGCCGCTTTCCCTGTCCACCAGCCACAACAAAAAATCGGGATAGAAATTGCCCGCCAGCGCGAAGCCCAAGCCTTTGGCTTTGTTGGCCGCGTTTCGCAGGAGATACAAATCCTTGTCCCCCGTCCATTCTTTCAGACGGCCTTTTTCCCCTGCCGCATTTTGCAAATCCTTCACAAACTGAATTTCGCTTTCTTCATTCATGGACAGCGGCTTCATGGTGAAAGGCAAAGCCTCTTTGTTTTCCAACACCATAATCGGGTAAAACAGATGCGGGTCAAAGCAGATGGCTTCCACATTCGGCGCAGTCCAGCCCACCATCTCCGCCAATTCGCCCGATTCCACGCGGCGTTTCAAATCGTTCAATTTGGCTTCGTAGCCGCCGCCGTCTTCTGTTTTGTTAATGGAGAACAGATAGCTGTCGAGCATGGAACCGTTTTTTTCGTCCACGATTTTCTCGCGGTAAAACTGCCCTTCGTAGGCGGCTTTAAGCGCCTTGTAAAACGCATCGGCATAGTCCAGTAGCAATTCGATCAAAAGGCCTTCCTGCTTTTTCACATCGGCAAATGATTTCACTGCCAATTCGGAGGACGGGATATAGAGTTTGTACCAGCCGTTTTGTTCCGCAAAGGCTTTCAGACGCCCCTTATCCAGCCGCAGGTTGTTCCAAGACTGCAAAAGCTTGTGCTGCTGCAATTTCAGGTAAATCCTGTCCCAGTCGAACAGTTCGAACAGATTGCTGTTCAGCACAGCCGTCTGTTTCTGCCTGTCTTTGGATTGGGCAATCTGATTACCCTTGCTGGCAAGTGCCTGAATGCGCGGATAACAGTCCAACACGGCAAAAGGCGGCTTGATTTTGCCCTGCCATTGTTTGGGAATGTCGAACAAATCCACATTCATGCTGCGCTTGAAACTTTTTTGGCGGTTGCCCTTGTACTCGTCGTCCAAGGCCAGTGTCCGCAATTTCACGCCCTGCGGCAGATTGGGCTGAACTTTAAAGTCCAGCGTGATGATGTCTTCGGTATCCACGCCTTCTTCCGCCAGATATTCGCGGAACTTTTCCATATAGTCGGCGTTGATGCCGAAAATATTGAGCGTTTCCAGCTTTTCCAGATGTACACCGTGCGGACGCTCGCCCGCCAAACTGCGTTTAAGCGAATAGTTTTTGCCTTTGAGCCGCACGCCGCGCCCGAAAAGCTGGATAATCTGGCTGCCCTCGCTTTTGCCCATGTTCAAAAGCCCCATGGTGGAAACGCGCCAGCTCGACCAGCCTTCGGTGAATTTTTTCGAGCCGATCAAGAAATTGATATTGCCCGAAGGCGTATTAATCGTATCAAACAGGCTACCTGAAAATTCATCGCCCGAAGTATCGAATTCATTGTGATATTTTTCGCCCGATTTGGCAAAATCCGCCGCATTGCCGATATTGATGACGCCGAACGCGGGGAAACCGCCGACCGACAGCGACAATTCACCCTCCGCCTTTTTAAGCTGCTTGAGCTGTAAGCGTCCGCCGTTTTGGGCATTGAACACCAAACGTAGAATATCGTCGTACAAAGCCGCCGAATTGCCGGCAAAATCCATCAAGGGCGCGAAGCGGCGCAGGAAGATATTGTTGTCCTTATCGTCCAAAAGCCTTGCCTTGTCCGACACCAAATCCGCCAGATAGCCTTCCACTTTTTCCCGCTCGTTCAAGAAAAACGCCAAAAACGACAACACATGGAACACGTCCGATTTTTCCGTTTTCTGTTCGGCGGTTTCGCTGCTACCCGTTTTGTCGGCCACGCTTTTCCCGACAAAAATCATCAAAGGCTTTTCGATATTCCAAACGTGCAGGCTGCTTTCGTGTTTCCGGTACAGATACATCTGCTGGTAAAACGACAACAGGCAGGCGGTGAAATACAGCTTTTCATGTTCGGCGAAATACGCGCCTTTTTTCAGGTTCAGAATCAGGCTTTCCTTGCCGTAGCCGTCGGCGTAGAAATATTTGTAGGAATAGTCGAACAAGATGGATTTAGCGTATTTTTCGCGCAGGGCGTTTTTTTTGCCCGCCACCGCCTGCCCCAAAGTAGCCGAATATTCAAAGGAAAAACCGCCTTTGGTTAAGGCTTCGCGCCGTTTCAGCCATGCGCCGTCGGTTGCACTCGAGCCGCTGTGTCCTTCATCCACCAAAACCAGATTACTGCCTGCAAAGGCTTCTACCGCCACGGTTTTTTCACCCGATTTGTCGCCCAGCTTGTTGATGTCGATGACTTCTACTTTGATGCCCAAACTGTTGGCATCAAAATCCAAAGAAGGCTGGTGCAATGTACTGTTTTTATCGAACAGGGCCGCGCCGAAACCCGACAAAGCCAAATCTGCGACGTGTTGCCTGCTCAAGCCTTCTCGCGGAGTCAAGACGATAATTTTGTCCGGTTTTTTGTCCGCATATTCCAAATACTGCAGAATATTAACGTGCATTAACAGTGTTTTGCCGCTGCCCGTGGCGTTCCAAAAGGCGGTCATATTCAAATCTTCCGCCTGATAGGGCGCGAACTTTTCCGCCGCCTTACCCATTTCATTTTGATATTGTTCAAGCTGTTCGTTCAACGCCTCCAGAAGCGCGTCGCGGCGGTTGAAATACCAATCCAGATAAATCTCGGTAAAAATCAGCGACAGATATTGGAAATATTTCAGCTTCAATTCCTGATGGTAGATTTTATTGCGCTTTTGCGTGATTTGCCGCCAATGGTGCAACACGTTCAAATCGTAGCGGCGCAAATCGTTTTCCGACAAGGCAGAGCCTTCGCCGAAAAACAAAACGCCCGTCAGTTGGTGGAAGAAGCCGCTTTGGCCGTCATTCGCTTCGCCTTCGTATTCGTCGCCGCCCATCTGCGCTTTGAGCGTTGCCAAATCTTTTTTGTGGAACAGCGAGAGCAGCCAACGGTTTAAAATCAGATGGTCGTGGAAAGTCGGTTTTTTCGCCATTATTGCGCCTCCCCAAACATCAACGCCATAAACTCGCTTTCAATCTGGCGGATTTTCAGACGACCCGAAACGCCGTTTTCGTTTTCCCACACCGTGGCGATGTTGTGGTCGCCGTTGATATACACCGTATCGTATTCAGAATCTTGCGGGTTGATTTTCAGGTGGGGCAGCAACGCATCCAAACCTTCGTATCCCACCTTTTCGCAATCGCGCCAAAGCACCAGAGCGGTTTCCCCGTCCGGCAGCGTGCCTTCCACGGCCAAATAACCGTCTTTTTCAATACGGTCTTTGACGGCATGAACGCGAAGGCCCAACAGGTAATTAAAGGTTTCCACCAAGTCGATGTCCATCCGTTCCGTTGCGCTTGCCGAATTCGTGGCGATGTCCATTTGGTAATTGAAAGGCCGTTTGAAAACTTCGGTATTGAGCAGCGAATCGCGGCTTTGGTCGGCCAGCATATAGCGCAAAAGATAATCTTCCTTCGCGCCGTCATTTAACTGATTGAACAAATCGCCGTTGTCTTTTAACACCAGGTTGTTCAGCGTGTCTTCGTAGCTTTCCAGCTTTAAGACTTTGACGATTTGCGGCACGCCGTGCAGGCTGCTTTCTTTATCGGCTTCGGGCTTGCCGTCTTTCCAATTTTCGGCATAAACCACTTTTTGCACGCGCGGCTTCAACACCGTGTCGAAATATTCGCCTTGTTCGACCAGGATGTATTTGCGCCTGCCGCCATCTTCTCGGTTCAGGTTGATGACGGCGTGGGCGGTTGTGCCGCTGCCGGCGAAGTAGTCTAGGATTAGGCTGTTATTGTCATTCAAATACTGTATGATTTTTTGTATAAAAAATGAGGGCTTGGGATAATCAAAATCTTTTGAGTAATTTGTAAGATGATTTAGTTCTGCGGTTGCAACAGAGTTCATGAAATCGTTCTCAGCTGAAAATAGTGTTCCGACAGCATGAGAATTACTTGTTAATTTCTCTGCATAACGTTTAAAAATAAAACCACGATGTTTGGGATTGTATTTTTCTTTAAATTTTATCCTACCTGATTTGATATATTCTTCCATTGTTTCCTGTGAAAATGCCCAAAATCTACCTTTAGGTGGATAATCTTCCATACCAGTATAAGGATTTTTAATAGGAAAATAAGTTGATGAGCCACCACTTTTAGCACTTGGATCGCCTGGACACCAATTTCCATTAGGGTCATTATCTGGATTGGAGTAATCATCAAGGTTTTTTTCTTCCCCTGAAAATATTATATTATTCTTATCTATTCCATGAACAATATAATACTCGTGCTGAATATTTAAACCATTACCATCATCACCAGTCATAGATTTTGTTTTTCTAATAAATGAACTAAGATGATTTTTAGATCCAAAAACATCATCAGAAATTATTTTTAATCTAGCATGTTCATTATCATCAATACTTTGGAAAATTGCGCCAGATTGATTAAGTAAAGGTTTGGCAAGAAGTAGACGACTATGAATTAAACTAGCCCAAGTTGAACTCGGATAACCGTCTTTATAAATAAATTTGCCTTCCGCACGGTCTTTTTCCGTGTTATACGGCGGATCAATATAAATACATTTCACCTGTCCGCGATAACGCGCCTGCAACAGGTTTAGGGCTTGGAAATTGTCGGAATGGATGAGCAGGCCGTCTGTGGCTTCATCTAAATCATGGTCGTTGGAAAGGGCGGCAAGGAGCGCGGTTTGAAAGGCAGCAGGGAAAAGGGACGTATCAACCGTCAGATAAGGGTTTGATTCGGCAAAGGAATCCGGATTTTCATCGGGGGGGGGTAAATCATTGATTGCAAAAAGATTTTTCCATGCTTCGCGCTGTTTGGCATTGGCAAACACGGTTTTTAGCATATCGGCGGGAATATGGTTCAGCGTGATGAGCCAGTGGCTTTTGGCAACGAATTTCTTTTTCAGCCACAGCTTTTTCTGAAAATCTTCCAGTTGGGCGAGGAAATCGATGATTTCGCGGGCGATGGCGCGCAGTGTTTGGATTTGGTGCAGGCTGCCTTCGATGTTGGCGAAGGTGGGCGCGTCTTGGATGTTGTCCAAGTCCATCACTTCGTTTTTGATGTAAAAATCCAATTCGCGGCGCAAAAAGCCACCCAAGTCTTTGTGGATGAAATAATCGGCGGTGTTTTTGGCGGTGTAGTCGGCAAGTTGCTTTTCCAGCAGCGTACGGTTTGGGTTTTTCTCGGTCGGTGCAGGCTGCCAAACGGCCTGCCAATCTTCGCCGATGAGTTTGTTAAGCGTGGCGATGGTGTTTTCGTTGGCTTTTTCCTGCGGCTTCTTCTCGCCTTTGGGCGCAACGATGTATTCGAAGCGGATTTCCAGCGTTTTGCCGCCCGAAGCGTCTGAAATTTCGCGGATGGGATAAACCGCTTCTTCGTAAATGTCGCCGTTGTCGTCTTCTTTTTCAATCACGCGCTCTTGTGCCAGCACAAATACGCGGGCGGTGTCGTTGTCTTTGCGGTTGTCTTTGGCGGTGTCGGCTGCGGTCAGGCGGAAAAATACTTCGCGGCCGTCTGAAAGTTTGAAGCGGTAGTTGCTGAAGTTCTCGCCCGATTTGGTGTAATACTGGTCTTTGTTCGCCCAGTACAGCAGCACTTCTTCGCCGCTGTACGGCACGGCGTAGGTGTTGCCCTTGTAGCGGCGTTGGCTGATGAAGTCGCCTTCTTCGTAGTAGCGCGAAAAGAAGGTGAGCAAATGGTTGTAAACCGCCGCTTCACCCGCCGCCCCGCCTTTTTGTGCGACGGCGATTTTACCTTTTAATTCCTTGACTTTGGGCAGGTCGTCAGGGTTTGCGCCCAAGTCTGCGGCGGCTTTTTCGGCTTCCGCCAATTCCCGTTTCCAGCCGTCAATCTGCGTTTGGCCGGACGCGGAAAACGCAGCCTGAATTTTGGCGGGCAATTTGTTTTGCAAATAATCGCCGATTTCCTGCGAACGGCTGTTTAAAATACGGTAAATACCGAAATCAAGGTCGGCGCGGTCGATTTGGAAGATTTCCTGAAGTTTCTTAATCAGCTCGGTTTGGTGGGACATGGGGGGTTCCTAAAATACGTTAAATAGGGTAAACGGCGGTATTCTAGCAAACTGCCGCAAAAAAAGGCCGCCTGAATTTTCAGACAGCCTTCCTGTTGCAAACATTCAAATCAGGCAAACACCAGCCTGCCGCCTTCTTCTTTCACATGAATCGTGCTTTCGGGCGCATATTTGCCTTCGAGCAACGCCATGGCCAGCGGGTTTTCGATTTCCGACTGAATGGCGCGTTTGAGCGGGCGGGCGCCGTACACGGGGTCGAAACCGGCATTGGCAATCAAATTCAAGGCGGCATCGTCCACTTTCAGGTGCAGGTGCTGCGCTTCCAAACGTTTTTCCAAGCCTTTGAGCTGGATTTTCGCGATGTTGCGGATATTCTCCTGATTCAGTCCGTGGAACACGACCACTTCGTCGATACGGTTGATCATTTCGGGACGGAAGTAGGCTTTCACTTCTTCCATCACCGCTTCTTTCACGGCTTCGTAATCCTGCGTACCCATTTGTTGGATGTGCTGGCTGCCGATGTTGGAAGTCATGACGATGACGGTATTTTTGAAGTCCACGGTGCGGCCTTGTCCGTCGGTCAGGCGTCCGTCATCCAACACTTGCAGCAGGATGTTGAACACGTCCGGATGGGCTTTTTCCACTTCGTCCAGCAGAATCACGCTGTACGGTTTGCGGCGGACTTGTTCGGTCAGGTAGCCGCCTTCTTCGTAGCCGACATAACCCGGAGGCGCACCGATTAAGCGGGCAACGGCGTGTTTTTCCATGTATTCGGACATGTCGATACGGATGAGGTGGTCTTCGCTGTCGAACAGGAAGCCTGCCAGGGCTTTGCACAACTCGGTTTTACCCACACCGGTCGGGCCTAGGAACAGGAAGCTGCCGTAAGGCTTGTTCGGATCGGCAAGACCAGAGCGGCTGCGGCGGATGGCGTCGGACACGGCGCGCACGGCTTCGTCTTGACCGACCACGCGGCGGTGCAATACTTCTTCCATTTTCAGCAGCTTGTCGCGTTCGCCTTCCATCATTTTGGACACTGGGATGCCTGTCATGCGCGATACGATCTCTGCCACTTCATCCGCGCCAACTTCGGTACGGAAAAGTTTGTTTTGTTTTTTGCCATCGGGGTTGCTTTCCGCTGCCTGCAACTGCGCACCCAATTTCGGCAACTCGCCGTATTCGAGTTCGGACGCGCGGGCGAAGTCGCCTTGGCGTTTGGCCTGCT
>CAUVCE010000018.1:0-16868 GCA_963550425.1 uncultured Neisseria sp. | reverse complement strand
ATAAACGCCTGTTTGACATTATGGCCAATATTCACGAAAACTGCGTCGCCAACGGCACAGAAAACGGCTATACCAATTATGTGAACGGCGCGAACATCGCCGGATTCAAGAAAGTGGCCGACGCCATGCTGGCGCAGGGCATCGTTTGAGGGGTTTGAAAATCGGCAGGCCGTCTGAATCACGATTCAGGCGGCTTTTTTCGTCATCGGCCCGAAAAATCCCGATTCAAACCCATTTGAAAAAAAGCAGATTGCGCCGCAAACTCAATCGGCCGTTTGCAAAACGGCTGCCAAACGTTAAAATCCCCCGTCTGGCACGACCTTCAACCAACCAAAAAAGGAGAATCATATGCGCCGTTTACCCGTTTACCTGCTGGTCGATACATCGGGTTCGATGCATGGCGAGGCCATAGAGGCCGTCCGTAATGGCCTGCAGGTGCTGGTGTCCGCCCTGCGCCAAGACCCGTATGCACTGGAAACCGCCTATTTGTCGGTGATTACCTTCGACAGCGAAGCCCGCCAACTGACCCCGCTGACCGAACTGCTCAGTTTCCAAGTACCCGACATACAGGCGGGCGGCACGACCGCCATGGGCGGCGCGTTGAGCCTTTTGGCCGACTGTATCAGGCGCGAGGTGGTTAAAGGCAGCGCGGAAGCCAAAGGCGACTGGAAGCCGGTTGTCTTCTTATTGTCCGATGGCGCGCCCACGGACGACATCAGCCGCGGCATTGCCGACCTGCAAAGCGTCAAAACGGGTACATTTGTCGCCTGTGCCGCCGGCGCGTCGGCCGACACCGCCACCTTGAAACGCATTACCGAAATAGTCGTATCGCTCGATACGGCTGATGCCGCTTCGATTAAAAGCTTCTTCAAATGGGTGTCGTCTTCGATTTCCGTTTCCAGCCAGCGCATAGACAGCGGCAAGGAAGTCAGCGGCTTGGACGAACTGCCGCCCCCGCCGACCGAAGTCAACGTCGTACTATAAGGGCGGGATATGGGCGTCAGTTTGCAAAAAGGGCAGGGGGTCAGCCTGCGGAAAGAGGCCGGTTTCGACCTGTCGCGCATCAGCGTGGGGTTGGGCTGGGAAGTGGCGTCGGCCGACCCCGCCTACGACTTGGACGCGGTGGCCTTCGTATTGGACAAACAGGGCAAAGTTCGAAACTTGGGCAAACCCGGCGGCAACGGCAGGCCCACGCTGGAGGGCGGGGATGTCGTGTTCTACAATTCCCTGCAACACCCGAGCGGCAAAATCCGGCTCAGCGGCGACAACCAAAGCGGTTCGGCGGGTGGCGGCAGCGGCGACGACGAAACCATCATGGTCGATTTGGACAGCCTGCCCGAACAATACGCCGCCATCGTGTTCGTTGTGGCGATTTTCAAGGGGAAGGAGCGCGGCCAGTCTTTCGCGGGCGTGCACCGCGCCGCCATCCGAGCCTTGGATGCGAAAGGGCGCGAAATATGCCGTTTCGACATCGGCGGCAAACCCGAAAATGCGGCCCATTGCGCCATGACCTTCGCCCGTGCCGAACGGGACGGCGGCGGCTGGCTGTTCAAGGCGGTGGGGGAGTTTCACGAAACCGACCGCTTTATCGATATCCTGAAACAATATCTGCCTTATTGAGGTTGCCATTATGTCCCGAAGGCGACTGAACTACATCTGCATCGATACGTCAGGTTCGATGTATGGCAGCCGCATCGGGTCAGCAAATAGGGCAATTTGGCGTTATGTGGATTTGCTTAGGCGCAATCCTTATTCATTAGAGACAGATTGGCTCACAATCATGGCCTTTGATAATGAGGTTAGGGAAATATTGCCGATAACCAGCGTTATAGACATCCAAAATGTTCCCGAAATAATATGCAACAGAAGCGGGGCGGGTTTTTTAGGAGCGATGTTAGAAAGGGTTTGTTCCGACATACGCCATTTTGTCCGACTTGGAAGTTTTGAATCAAAGGGGGATTATAATCCCAATCTTTACATTGTTTCCGATGGCAGGCCTGCGGATATATCGGTTTACCGGAATATGTTGCCGATATTCAAACAATTAAAAGAGGATTATTCCATCAGCTGTTTTTGCTATGGCATAGGCTCTGCAGATTTCGGATATTTGGAAGAATTGTCTCCGGATATCCTTGTGCGGGGGAATGAACTGCATAAGCAATTTTTTCCCTCATAACATCTGAATTATGGTATCGATTTTGCGAAGCCCCGTTGTTTGCGAACCGAAAAGATGCCGAAGAATGGGATACCGATTTTTTTTACAGCCTTCATCAGGAATTGGAATCTTTAATCAATAATAAGGAAAAAGATATGTCCCGAAGACTCTTAACCTATATCTGCATCGACACTTCCGGTTCGATGCGCGGCGAACCGGTGGAGGCCGTCAATACCGGCCTGCACGCCCTGCTGGCCTCGCTGCGCCAAAATCCTTACGCGCTGGAAAGCGTGCATTTGAGCATCATCACCTTCGACAGCCTGATTAAGACCGTGCTGCCGCTGACACCGCTGGAACAGGTGGTACTGCCCGAAATCACATGCCCCGAAAGCGGAGCGACCTTTTTGGGCGGCGTGCTGGAACACGTCGTCGAAGCGGTCAGGCGCGACCGAATCACCGGCACGGCCGACCAAAAGGGCGACTGGCGGCCGATTTTAATCGTCCTGACAGACGGCAAACCGACCGACCTCTTGGCCTATAGCGAAGTCCTGCCCGAAATCAAAAAACTGGGTTTCGGCAATATCGTCGCCTGCGCCGCCGGCCCCAAAGCCGACCCGTCTTATCTGAAACAGCTTACCGATACGGTGGTGTCGCTCGATACCATGGATGCGTCCTCGTTTGCCAAATTCTTCCAGTGGGTGTCGGCTTCCGTGGCCGGCAGCAGCATCTCGGCGGGCAGCCCCAACGCCTCCGCCGAACTGCCGCCACCGCCGCCCGAAATCAATATGGTGATGTAAACGCAGGCCGCCTGAAAACCTCCGACCTGATTTTTCAAGGAAAACAAAATGCCCCAAACCCTCACAGCGGGCGCGAACGCCGCCCTGAACAGTCCCGAAATTGTCATCCGCATCCTCAGCGGCATGGAAATCGATACCGCAGCCTACCGTTTGGCCGCCGACGGAAAAGTGCGCGGCGACGGCGACATGGTTTTTTACGGCCAGACACAAAGCGGCGACGGAAGCGTCCGTTTTTGCGGAGGCGGGCGCGACAGCCGTTTTCAGGTTTTCCTGAACCGCCAGCCTGCCGACATCGAGACCATTGCCTTCGCCTTTTCCGGCAGCCTGCCTGCCGCACAACTGGGCAGCTTGGTATTGGAAGTGGAAGAGGGCGGCCGGACCGTATTGGCGTGTCCGGTCGATATGGCGGGACGCACGGAAAAAGCCCTGATACTGGGCGAGTGTTACCGCCGCAACGGCGCGTGGAAATTCCGCTTTGTGGCGCAGGGCTTCAACGGCGGCCTAAAACCCCTGTCCGAACATTTTGGCGTGGAAATCGCCGATGACGCACCGGCTTCAAACCGGCCTACCATCCCGCCCGCACCTTCCCCGTCCCGCGTCAGCCTCTCCAAAATCACCTTGGACAAACGGAACTCCAGCGTCAGCTTGGAAAAGAAAGACGATTTCGGCCAAATCAAAATCAACCTGAACTGGAACCGCGGCCAAAACCAACCGGCCCAAAGCGGCGGTTTTTTAAAAACCCTGTTTGGCGGCGGCAAAGGGGTGGACTTGGATTTGGGGGCATTTGTGCGCTTGAAAAACGGCCACAAAGACTGCGTGCAGGCTTTGGGCAACACCTTCGGCTCATTGGATGCCCCGCCCTACGTCTTACTGCGCGGCGACGACCGCACCGGCGGCGTGGCCGATGGCGAATGGATGGAAATCAACGGCCGCCGTTGGGCGGAAATCGATGAGGTGTTGATTTATGCCTTTATTTATGAAGGCGTGCCGAATTGGGATGCCACGGACGGCATCGTTACCCTGTATGTCCGCCGGCAGCAAATAGAAACCCGCCTGACCGAGGGGGCGGCACGGCGCGGCATGTGCGCCGTCGCCCGCCTGATTAACGATAACGGCAGTATACAGGTGGAGCGCATCAACCGTTATTTCGGAGGCCATGAAGAAATGGACAGGGCGTTCGGATGGGGATTCCGCTGGCGGGCGGGCAGCAAGTAGGCCTTGTTTCGCACGACTGCCCTACGGCGTTACGCCTTGTTTCGCCTGCGGCAGTGTCTCAACCGTTAAGGAAGTTCGGATGGCAATTTTGCCGTTTTTGATTTGATAAGGATTGATTATGCGCCGTCTGCCTGTTTTTCTGGTTATCGATGTTTCCGAGAGCATGGTCGGTAACAATTTGCGCTATATGCAGGAGGGCATTGACCGACTGTTGAAGGCTTTGCGCGCCGACCCTTATGCCCTGGAAACGGTTTATCTTTCCGTCATTGCCTTTGCCGGCGTGGCCAAGACTTTGGCGCCGCTTGTCGAGCTGTTTTCTTTTTACCCGCCGCGCCTGCCGATTGGTTCGGGAACTTCTATCGGAGCGGCCTTGAATCATTTGATGGACGAAATCGACCGCCAGGTCGTCCGCAATACCGCGGCGCAAAAGGGCGATTACAAACCCGTGGTGTATTTTATGTCGGACGGCAGCGCCACCGACAACCCGGCCGCCGCCATTGCGCGATGGCAGCGCGATTACGCCTCCCGCGCAACCTTGGTTTCCATCGGCATAGGGCAGTTTGCCGATTTGTCGCTGCTTGCCCCTGTCAGCAGTCAGACGCTGCGGCTGGAAAATTGCGAGGAAAAGGATTTCCGCGCCTTTATTGATTGGGTAACGCAGTCCATGTCCGTCATGAGCCGTACGCTGAGTGCGGGTCGGCCGGCCGATGATGCGTTGCCGGCGGCGGGCAACCCTTTGTTGTCCTTGGTCAAGGATTTGGGCGATGCGGCCGCCGTCGATGAAAATTATGTCATCATCAGCGGCCTGTGCGCGAAAACCGGCCTGCCTTATCTGATGAAATACGAACGCCTGCCCGATATGGCCGATATTCCGTTCTTTACCAAAAAATCCGCCCAAGTTTACCGTTTTACCGGTGTTTATCCGGTTGAGGCCGATTATGCCGATTGGTCGGACAAGCGTGTGAATACGAATACGGTGGCCGCCTCCATGTTGGAAGGCGGAGGAGGCTGCCCGCATTGCGGTGCGGCCTATGGTTTGGCAACCTGCAGCTGCGGACAGGTGTTTTGCGTGGACGGCGACGGCGAAACCACCTGCCCCGGCTGCAAACGCACCATCCGCATGGGTTCTGCGGAAGGGGATTTCGATATCGCCCGTTCGCGCGGGTAAGGAAGATGAAAAAAAAGGAAACTTTATGACTCCGGAACGCCTGAAAAGCTGGCAGCCCGATGCCGACAGGGAACAGTTGGCCGCCTTTATCCGCCAGAATGTTTCCCTGTTCCAACATTTGGACGAATGCTGGCGGCGTTTTGTCGCCGGACAAACCGGGTCGCCGGCCGAATCTGAAGGCGCGTGTTCCGACGTCCCTTCCGAAATGTCGGGGCAGGAGGACGATGCGGATGCCGCAGGGGGAATCAGCCTGTTGAAAAGTCCGGACGGGGCGGATGTTGTTTGTCCATCGGATACATCCGCCGAATCATCCGAAAACGAGGTGCGGCAGGACGAATATGCCGCCGCCGTTTCCGAAACGGTTTTGGAAGGTGAAGACGAAGCTGTTTCAGACGGCCGCGAAAATGAAACGCCGCCTCCCGATTTCCCACCCATACAGGAGACCGATATGCCGATTTTGCCTCAAAAGCCCCAACCGACGCCCGTTGTCCCGGCCATGCCCAAGCCGGCCGCCCTGCCCAATGCCAGACAGGGGGAATACTACGAAGCCGCCCTGCCCGCCGGTACGCGCGGCCTGCAATTCGAATGCGGCTGCGGCCTGGCATGGGATGAGGCGCGGCAATTGATCAGCGGCATACCCGATATGAACGGCGAGGTCGGCATCAGCTATCACCGCGAGGAAAACGGCATCCTGCATCCGATGCGCCAAACCCTCTACATCAACCCCGACCCCAAAAGCCTGTGGCAAAACCTGCCCAGCGACAAAAACGACCTTTATTACAAGCCCGATAACGAACACAAACAGGAAAAAAGTCCGCACGGCACATTGGCCGCCGCCCGCGTTCGCGGCCGTTCGCACGCGCATATCGGCACTTTTTGCGATGACGATTTCGCCGTTTTTTCCGACCCCGCAAGCGGCCTGCACCTGTTGGCCGTGGCGGACGGCGCGGGCAGTGCGGCCAATGCCCGCTACGGTTCGCAACTGGCTGTTCAGGCCGTGGCCGACACGGTGAAAACCCTGCTGGCCGATGCGGAAAAAAGTTATCGCAATCTGGCCGGATACAATAGCGGACAACAGCAGGCGCTTGTCCGCAGCCTGCTGGAACTGGCCGTTTACCAAGCCGTTGCCGACCAAAATGCCGCCGCGAAGAAGGAACAACTGCCGCTGAAAAGCCTGGCCTGCACCCTGCTGGCCGCATTGTGCCTGCCGCAGGCGGACGGTACTTGGTTTACCGCGATATATCAGGTCGGGGACGGCGCGGCGGCGGTTTGGCTGCCGAAGGACGGGAAATTGGCTTTGTTGGGCGAGGGGGATTCGGGCAGCTATTCGGGCGAGACCTGCTTTTTGTCCGCGCAGGAAGTGTCGGTCGAAAGCCTGCAAAAACGCATCCGCACGGTGCAGACGCCGGTTGCGCCCGTGCTGGTGTTGATGACGGACGGCGTATCCGACCCCAAATTCGAAACCGATGCCAATTTGGCCAAGCCCGAAAAATGGCAGGCGTTTTGGCAGGAGGTTTGCGCCGTGGCCGATGATGCCGCCTCGTTGGAAGAATGGCTGCAGTTTTGGTCGCCCGGCAATCACGACGACCGCACTTTGGCCGTTTTTATCCCGCATGAGGCGGAAGTTTCGGATAATCCGTGATTCTGCCGTTTGGTTTTAACTTTTGCGGCGTTGCGCCATGTTTTTGCCGATTTTGGCCAATTGTCCGGCAGGGATGTGGCTTTTGCCCAATTCGAACAAACCCTCTTCCAAGGCCAGATGCACGGCATAACCGTCGGTAAACGCCTTGAATACGGCCGCATCGGGGCGGTAGTTTCCGTCTGCTTCGATGCGGCCGAATTCCGCCGCCACGGCATCCCAATTTTGATGCAGCAGGCCGTGTTGGCGCAGCAGTTCATCAATATCGGCCTGTGCCTGGGGCGCGTATTGCAGCAGGAGGGGGAAATAGTCGGATTCTTCGTCTTGGTGGTGCAAAGGGGCGGCAACGTTGAAATATTGGCTGATTTGGCGTATGGCCTGCAAAACCGCCCCGTTGCGGCCGTGTTCGGCCATATAGTCCGCCAAAATGCCGATTTGTCCGCAAAAACGGCGGACTTTGCCGTGGCAGGCATAAAGCATTTCTATAGGCTCGGCGAAGGTAACGCTTCGGGTGTCGAAGGGGTTCATCGTGATTTCCTTAACGGTTGAAACATGAGGCAGAACGGCCTGCACAGGGCAGGCCGTCGCACGGTACGGTTTATTTCAGCTTGATGTAGCCCAGCATTTGGGAAGCGTGTGCCGGAAATGAGCAGTAGAACTCATATTTACCGTCGGCGGCAAATTTGCCCGGGTCTACGCTCACGCTGGTGGTCTCGCCGCCGCCGATGAGTTTGGTGTGGGCGATGACGCGCGCATCGTTGGGTTTCACATAGTCGTTTTTCTCGCCGGCGGCCGCACCGTCGCTCAATACGCCCTTGGTGTCTTCGGCTTTGGATATTACGATATTGTGCCCCATCGCGCTGGCAGGCATTTGGCCGGAGTGCTTGAGGGTGATTTTGACTTCCTTGCAGGTTTTGTCGATGACGATTTCTTTGGTATCAAACTGCATTTGGTCGTTGGAATCGACAAGCACTTCGCAGGCATCGGCAGCTTGCTTTTCGGCGGGCGATGCGGGTGTTTCGGCAGGCACTGCAGATGCCTGCGTGTTTGATGCGGGCGTTTCGGCCGGAACGGAAGATGCCGCCTGAGTTTGTTGGGCGGGCGGGGTTTCCTTGGGCGGTTGGGAGGCCTCCTGCGTGCAGGCGGACAATGCCAATACGGCGGCGGAAATCAGAGCCAGATGTGCTTTCATAAAATCGCTCCTGAAAATGAACGGTGGGAAATGTTTTAATTTATGTGCCCGCGCAGCAGGCGCAGCCTCGTCCGTAGGGGTTGCCATCCGGACGGATTCGGATTCTACCGCCCTAACGGGATGGTTTTCAACTGTTAAAATTTGACGGGGCGGCTATTTCCGGTGTTTCGCAACCAAGTCGCGCATGGCCGCCGCCAGCCCGGGATGCCGCTGCCGAAGCCTTTGCGCCCCGGCGGCAAAGCTGTCGAGGGCGGCCTCGCTCATATGCAGGGTGTTTTGCCTTTTCGGCGATTCGGGCGGGGCGGGGCGGATGCGGACGGCGGCGGTGTCAATCGGTATCCCCGCCTGTTGCAGCCTGCTAACCAGCGGCGGCAGCAGCATCTTCGCCCGAGAGGCAGCCATGTTGTTTCGCGCCACCAGTATCAGGCAGCCATCTTCGATGCAGGCCGCCTGAATATGGGCATGCAGGTTGGCGGGCAGGATTTGCTTGACCGCGCGGTCGAGCTGCTTCCATGCGGCAACGCTTTGCAGCAAAAAACGCATACGGTCGTTTTCGCAGGGGTTGCTGCCCCCCAACAGGTTGAAATCCATTTTGCAGACGGCCTTTCCATATAAAAACCGCCTTTTTCGGCGGGGTTATCATTTTGGGTAATCTTTGTTGAAAGCAAAGCCGAGTTTATAGAAACATTGATTTCGGGCTGCCTGTGATAGAATACGCCCCTATTGCCTTTAAAAAGGCGGCATAAACCCAGGAAATCCACATGCTCACGAAACTGATGAAAAAAATCTTCGGCAGCCGCAACGACCGCCTGCTGAAACAATACCGCAAAACCGTTGAAGAAATCAATGCGTTCGAGGCCGGCCTTCAGGCATTGGACGATGCCGCGTTGCAGGCCAAGACTGCCGAATTCAAACAAAAACTGGCCGATGGCGCAAGTTTGGACAGCATTTTGCCAGAGGCATTTGCCGTATGCCGCGAGGCTTCGCGCCGCGTATTGGGGATGCGCCATTTTGATGTACAACTGATAGGCGGCATGGTTTTGCACTACGGTAAAATTGCCGAAATGCGCACGGGCGAGGGCAAGACACTGGTGGCCACGCTGCCGGTTTACCTGAATGCCTTGGCGGGCAAGGGCGTGCATGTCGTAACCGTAAACGACTATCTGGCGCAACGCGATGCCGCGACTATGGAGCCGCTGTACAACTATCTGGGGCTAAATGTCGGTGTAATTATCAGCGACCTTGACCCCTTCCGGCGTCAAGCTGCCTACGCGGCTGACATAACCTACGGCACCAATAACGAATTCGGCTTCGACTACCTGCGCGACAACATGGTTACCGACCAATACGACAAAGTCCAGCGCGAACTGAATTTTGCCGTAGTGGACGAAGTCGATTCTATTTTGATTGACGAGGCGCGCACGCCGCTCATCATTTCCGGACAGGCCGATGACAACGTCCAACTCTACCAACTGATGAACCAAGTACCCGGCCATTTGAAACGCCAGGAGAGCGAGGAAGGGGAGGGCGATTACTGGGTGGATGAAAAAAACCACAACGTCATCCTTTCGGAGGCGGGACACGAACATGCCGAACAGGCCCTAGTTAAAATCGGCCTGCTCAAAGAGGGCGACTCCCTGTATTCCGTAAACAACATCATCCTGATGCACCACCTGATGGCCGCCCTGCGCGCCCACAGCCTGTACCACAAAGACCAACACTACGTCATTCAAGACGGCGAAATCGTCATCGTGGACGAATTTACCGGCCGCCTGATGTCGGGCCGCCGTTGGTCGGAAGGCCTGCATCAGGCGGTGGAAGCCAAAGAGGGCGTGGAAATCAAACGCGAAAACCAGACACTGGCATCCATTACCTTCCAAAACTACTTCCGCCTGTACAAAAAACTCTCCGGCATGACCGGTACGGCCGATACAGAGGCATTTGAATTCCAAAGCATCTACGGCTTGGAGACCGTCATCATCCCGACCAACCGCCCTGTTCAGCGCAAAGACTTCAACGACCAGATATTCCGTTCGGCCGAAGAAAAATACGAGGCGGTAATCAAAGACATCAAAGCCTGTTACGAAAGAGGCCAGCCGGTGCTGGTGGGTACGACCAGCATTGAAAATTCCGAGCTGGTATCGCACCTGTTGAATCAGGAAAAAATCCCGCATAACGTATTGAATGCGAAAGAACACCAACGCGAGGCACTGATTGTGGCGCAGGCGGGCAAGGTGGGCGCGATTACCGTGGCGACCAATATGGCCGGACGGGGTACGGATATCGTATTGGGCGGCAACGTCAAACATCAGGCCGATGCCGTCCGTGCCGACGACAGTTTGAGCGAAGAGCAGAAAGCAGCCAAAATCGCCGAATTGGAAAACGGCTGGCAGGCGGAACACGACAAAGTCGTGGAGGCGGGCGGTTTGCACATCATCGGTACGGAGCGTCATGAAAGCCGCCGCATCGACAACCAGCTGCGCGGCCGTTCGGGTCGTCAGGGCGACCCGGGTTCCAGCCGTTTCTACCTGTCGTTTGAAGACCCGCTACTGCGCCTGTTCGCCATGGATCGCGCGGCGGCCGTATTAAACCGCTTGGCACCCGAGAGGGGCATCGCCATCGAGGCCGGTATGCTGACGCGGCAGATTGAAAACGCGCAGCGCAAGGTGGAAGGACGCAACTTCGATATGCGCAAACAGGTTTTGGAATACGACGACGTGGCCAATGACCAGCGCAAGGTTATTTATTACCAGCGCAACGACATCCTGACCAACACCGATATCGGCGGCTTGGCCAGGGAAATCCGCCAAGACGTCATCGGCAGCCTGGTCGATACCCATATGCCGCCCGACAGTATGGAGGAACAATGGAATTTGCCCGCTTTGGAAGAACAGCTGCAGGGTGATTTCCGCATTCATGCCGATGTGCGCGGCTGGCTGAAGGAAGACAATACCTTGGACAGTGATGAGGTAAAAGAACGTTTGCTCAAACAGGTCGAAAAGGAATATGCCGACAAGGTTGCGCTGGTTGGCGAAGACAGTATGCGCGGTTTCGAGCGCAATGTGTTGCTGCAGATTATCGACACCCAGTGGCGCGAACATTTGGCGGCAATGGACTATTTGCGCCAAGGCATACACCTGCGCGGTTATGCCCAAAAAAATCCGAAGCAGGAATACAAACGCGAAGCCTTTGAGATGTTCCAAAACCTGTGGAACGGCATCAAGCATCAGGCAACGGCTATTTTGGTCGGCGCCCAAGTCCGCACCGGAGACGAAATGCCCGAAGAAGCCGCCCAGGGTTACAGCAATATGAATACCCGTGCCGTTCATGCCGATGCGCCCGATATGGAAGAGGTATTGTCGCAATCGCGCAGCGAGTTGGCGGCCGAGGCGTTTGACCCCAATGCGGACGACGGGGAGGATTATTCGCCTGCCGCGCTGGCCGCACGGGGGCAGACTGTGCACCGTAACGACCCCTGCCCCTGCGGCAGCGGTTTGAAATACAAACACTGCCACGGCAAGTTGGGTTGAGTTGTGTGAAACGCCTTCTTATCCGCCGAAAGGCTATCGCGGCCGGACGGTTTGATTGAATATGCGGGCAGCCGGGATTGGCTGCCCGTTTTTTTGGTGGGCTTTCTGTTTCGGCAGCCGCCTGTTTGTTATGTTTCGGCTACGGAAGACGGATTTGCCGCCTTGTTATGAGGTTTTGGGTGGTTTCGATTGTTGATGCCGATATGGTGTCCACTGATTTCGCAAAGCCGTTGGGGGGGATTTTTGATGAATATTTTATCAAAATTTCCTTAATAGTTTTGAAACCCCGCCTTTTGGGGCGGCAGGATTTGGTTTTTTTTGGGAGGGAGCGTTACCCCTTCCGGCAGGGCGGCACATAGGGCCGCGCCTTGTGTGTTGAAACATTTGTATGCGGCAGTAATCGATGGCGCGTCCGGCTGCCGAAGCCGTGTTCCGCCGTCATGAGGGCATGGCCGTTTGTTCGGGCGGGACAAGCCCTAATGCGCGGCATACGGTATCTGCCGCCGATATCGCTTGGGCAGACTGTATTAAGATAATGGAACAGAAACTCAAACAGCGGTTGTCGGCTGCTTCCCGCGTGCCTTGCAACATCGGGATGTTGTTGTGTTGGATTTTTCCGATGATTACCGTTATATGGATGTGGAATTGGTTGCCGTGTTGCGGCAGTGTGTAGAACTTTATTTGCCTGTTTCGGCAGACGGGTAATCGGTTTGGAAGATATTTTTCCTGTGGGATTTTCAATGTATGCCGTTGGCACCGCCTGATTCGGGACAGGCCGTCTGTAAAAAAGGCGCTTTTGCCAAACCACCCGAGCGGACGATGTGCTTGAAGCCCTGTCTTTTATGGCGGTAGAATTGGTTTTTTCGTTATGGTTGTATTTTTGTTTTAGGGAAACCGGGATATTTATGGATTTGACTGAAACCAAAATCGGCAGCGAACCGATTTTTGACGGCACGTTTGTTACCATCGCCCGCGATACCGTCCGCCTGCCCAACGGCAATGAGGGGAGGCGCATCGTTATCCGCCATCCGGGGGCGGCCTGCGTTTTGGCGGTAACGCCCGATGACGAGGTGGTGTTTGTGCGCCAATGGCGTTACGCCACCGGACAGCCCCTGTTGGAGTTGCCCGCCGGCAAGCTGGACGAAGGCGAAGACCCCGCCGCCTGCGCCCTGCGCGAGTTGGCCGAGGAGACGCCTTATGCCGCAGAGAGTGTGGAATTGACCGCGACTTTTTATACCGCACCGGGTTTTTGCGATGAGAAGATGTATCTTTACCGCGCCGTCAATGTCAGTAAAACCAGTGTCTTGCAGCCGGATAAGGATGAGTTTGTCGAAACCGTCCTGCTCAACCGCAGCCGGGTGCGCGCCGCTTTGGCCAATAATGAGATTCAGGATGCCAAAACCTTAATCGGCCTGCAATTTTGGCTGTTGGGGCAGGCCGCCTGAATGCTTTTGTTTTTGGCGGTTGAAAGCCTTGCCGCAAGGGCAGTAAAATCGGCTTTTGCAAACCGGCCGAAAGCGGCGGGTTTGGTTATTCGAATAAACAATAAACAGTTAAGGGACGCAAAATGGATTTTGTCAAAGCCCGCTTCAATATGGTCGAACAACAAATCCGGCCGTGGGACGTATTGGATTTTGATTTGTTGGACGCGCTGGGGGAAATACCGCGTGAGGAATTTGTGGCCGAAAACCAACGCGATTATGCCTATGCCGATAGATCCCTGCCGCTGCCCAACGGCGGTACGATGCTGGAGGCCAAAATCGTTGCCCGTTTGGTTCAGGGCCTGGCTTTGAAGAAGACGGACAGGGTATTGGAAATCGGCACAGGGTCGGGCTATGCCACGGCATTGCTGGCCAGGCTGGCAGGGGAAGTGGTTACGCTGGATATCGACGGCGTGCAGCAGAAACGCGCCAAGGTGGTGTTGGACGGCTTGGGATATGCAAATATTGTTTATCGGACGGGCGACGGTTTTGCCCAAAAAGATGCCGCCGCACCTTTCGATGCCGTCTATGTCGGCGGCGCAGTGCCTTCCGTGCCGGATATTTTGAAGGAACAGTTGAAGGAGGGCGGCCGTCTGGTCGTGGTGGCGGGCGAAGCGCCCGTACAGCGCGCCAAGCGGATTACCCGCCTGCCCGATGGCAGGTTTGCCCAAAGCAATCTGTTTGATACGCTGATTCCCTGTTTGAGCAGCCCGGCTTTGCATCCGGCATCGAAATTCAGCTTTTAAGCGGGGAAGAAGGACTCGGGTCGTCCGGTTTGTTTTCGGGCGGCCTTTGTGTTTTCATTTGCCGAAAATAATCATCGGCAGCGCGATAATCCCCAAAACCGTATCGGCGGCAAGGGTAATGGGCGTTACCAAAATATTCCCGACCAGATTTGCGGCATTGAAATGGTTTTTGGTTTCCCTGGCTGTCAGTTTTACAGGCACGGGCGTTTGAAAGCGGTAATCCCGTTTGGCTTGGGGGGGCGTGGTATAGAACATGCCGGAAACATGGCCGAAGCAGCGGCTGTAATAAGGCCTGCCATAATCTTTTTTAAAGCCCAAGCTTTCCAGTTTGGCTGCTTCCTGCGGTTTTTCTGCCGCATAATTCAAACAAAACGAACTGTCGAACTTCTGATTTTCCTTAATCTGGACGGCCAACTCGTTTTCCCTGTTATTGCCGCTTTTGCCTATGGTATAGGGCCTTGCCAAACCCACCCCGCCGTTTAATACGGCGGCGGCTTCCTTCGATGATTCGGGGTTCAGGACATACCAATACCTGTCGCCCATCATTACGAGGCTGCCGATACCCAATTGGCTGTTGGCATCGCGCACCACGCCGAAAGCCCGTATTTGGTCGCGGCCGATATCGACATCGACACTTTCCGTGCCGGTAACGGGATGATTGGCCCAAAGTATGCCTGTGCAGCCCGATAGGGACAAAAAAACCGCACAAACAACGGCAATACCGAAAGAGGGGTAATTTTGGGGCATAATAACCTCCTGATTTTCCAAATTTTATGACAAATCATATCAAATAACGATAAATAGGACAACTACATTGCCCAGAAGGTCTGAAAGTTTTTATCCTTGTTCAAAGCCGTCCAAAGCGGCATCCGCCGGCAGGGTGGCGGGCGTGATGCGGTTGGCTGTCATATGGCTTCCGGCCGCCAGTATCCGCGCCACGGTGTCGGCGATGGTTTGGGTTTGAGGGTCGATTTCAAGATTGATTATGTCGCCCTCCTGCCGCGTGCCGAACAGGGTGCGTTGCAGCGTTTCGGGTATCAGGTGGACGTTGAAGCCTTCCGAATCCGCCTCGCCGACCGTCAGGCTGCAGCCGTCCAGGCCGACAAAGCCTTTGGGCAGTATATACGGCCGCAATTGGCGGGGCAGGGCGAATCGGACGGTTTTTTGTTCCGTACCGTTTTCGATGCGGGTAATGGCAACGGCGGCGGTAATGTGGCCGCTCATCAGATGGCCGCCGATCTCGTCGCCGATTTTGGCCGCGCGTTCGAGATTGACGAAATCGCCGGTTTTCAGGCGGCCCAAGTTGGTTTTGGCCAGTGTTTCGCCCATCAGGTCGAATGATGCGAGGTTGCCGTCTATGCGGGTAACGGTCAGGCAGCAGCCGTTGTGGGCGACGGACGCGCCGGTTTTCAGGCCGTCCGCCATGCCGTCGGGCAGTTCGACGGTGTGGCGGCGGAAATCGGCGGCGGGCTGCCCGATGGAAACGATGCGCCCCATGCCTTGTACGATGCCGGTAAACATATTTTGCTCCGTTGTGGGGAAAGTCAGTTTCCGCTCCCGCCCTAAGGCCAGTAGTGGCTGTCGGGCAGGCTGCGCGCGCCGAATAAGGCTTGGCCGACCCGGACGATGGTCGCGCCTTCTTCAATGGCGGTTTCGAAGTCGCCCGACATCCCCATCGACAGTTCGTCCATGCGCATATGGCCGGGCAGGCCGCGGCGCAGTTCGTCACGAAGTTGGCGCAGCAATATGAAGCAGCCGCGGACTTCGGCTTCATCGGCCGACAGCATGGCCAGCGTCATCAGGCCTTTGACGTTCAGGCGGTCGAAACGGGCGATGCTGCGGACAAATCCTGCAGCCTCTTCGGGACGAAGGCCGTATTTGCTCTCCTCGCCCGATGTATTGACCTGTATCAGCACGTCCAGCGAACGGCCTGCCTGATGGAGTTTCTCGTTCAGCAATTCGGCGGTTTTGACGTTGTCCAAGGCTTGAAATTCATCGGCAAATTTGACCAGGTATTTGATTTTGTTGCTTTGCAGGTGGCCGATGACCGACCATTTGACAGGCAGGTCGGACATGGCCTGCCATTTGGCCTGCGCCTCCTGTACTTTGTTTTCGCCAAACCGGCTGTAACCCAAGCCGAAGGCCAGCCTGAGGCGGCCGGCATCGACGGTCTTGCTGACGGGCAGCAGGCAGACTTCGGCAGGGTCGCGTTTGGCGCGGGCGCAGGCGGCGTTTATCCGCGCGTGTACGGCGTCAAAGTTGGCTTTGAGTTCCTCAACGGTGCCTGCCTGAGGATAGTAGGGACGGCTAAGCATGGTTTTCCTTTCGTTCCGGCGGTTTTGGATTTCAGGCCGCCTGAATTTTTCAGACGACCCGTTTTGTTTACAACACCGATTTCACAGTATCCACCACATTTTCCACGGTAAAGCCGAATTCTTTGAACAGTAGTTCGGCAGGGGCGGATTCGCCGAAGCGGTTGATGCCGACGACTGCGCCGTTCAGACCGACGTATTTGTACCAGCCGTCTGCGTGTCCGGCTTCTACGGCGATGCGCGGCAGGCCTTCGGGCAGGACGGCGGCTTGATAGGCGGCGTCTTGGTGGTCGAATACGTTGGTGGACGGCATAGAGACGACGCGCACGGCGATGTTTTGCGCGGCGAGGGCTTTTTGCGCTTCCAAAGCCAGCCCGACTTCGGAACCGGTGGCGATGATGACGGCTTGGGCGTTGCCTTGGGCTTCGCTGATGACGTAGCCGCCGCGTTTTATGTCGTTCAGTTGTTGTTCGTTGCGCGCTTGGAATTTCAGGTTTTGACGGCTGAAAATCAGGCAGGACGGGTGGTCTTCGGCTTTTACCGCTTCCGCCCATGCCACCAGCGATTCAGCGGTATCGCACGGACGCCATACGTCCATATTCGGAATCAGGCGCAGGGTGGCGGTTTGCTCGA
>CAUVCE010000017.1:0-17326 GCA_963550425.1 uncultured Neisseria sp. | reverse complement strand
TGCTGTCTTCGGCGTGGGTTTTGGGCGAACCGCTGCATATTTCGCTGGTTGCGGGCTGCGCGGCGGCGGTCGGCGGCATGACGCTGATGCGGTACGGGCAGAAGGCCGTCTGAAAAGGCGGCAACCGGCTGCTTTGTGTTCAATATTTTTTATTAAGGAAATCATGATGTCTGCCCCGCTTGAAATCGAAACCCACCCTTTCCCTGCCTTGCTGCCGCCGCAGGCGACGGTAATGATGATGGGCACGTTTCCGCCCAAGGAAGACAAACGCGCGATGCAGTTTCATTATCCGAATTTCCAAAACGACATGTGGCGCGTCTACGGGCTGGTGTTTTTCAACGACGCGGCGCATTTCCAAAAAACCGCCGAAAAAGCATTTGACGCCGACAAAATCAAGGCGTTTTTGCGCGAACGGGGGATTGCATCGTGTCCGACCGTGTTGAAGGCGGTGCGGGAACACGGCAACGCGTCCGACAAGTTTTTGCAAGTGGTCGAAACCGTCGATTTGGCGGCGGTGTTGGCGCAGATGCCCGACTGCCGACATATCTGCACCACCGGCGGTAAGGCGACGGAAGTCCTACTCGGCATTCAGGGCGGCGGCATCAAAATGCCGAAAACAGGCGAAACCGTGCCGTTTCCGTTTGCCGGACGGGATTTGACCCTGACCCGCCTGCCGTCCACTTCGCGCGCTTATCCTTTGAGTTTGGCGAAAAAGGCGGCGGCGTATCGGGCGTTTTTCGAAATGGCGGGGTTGGCGTAGGTTAGTCTGAAAAACCTTTCAGACGGCCTGAACATTGAAGCCTGAAGCCAAACAGCGCATAATCCCCCGTCCATACCGACAAAAAACACGGACGGCATCATGCAAAACTACCTGACCCCCAACTTCAACTTCGCCCCCATCATCCCCGAACGCGGACAAGGCAGCCGCGTATGGGATACCGAAGGGCGCGAGTACATCGACCTGGCCGGCGGCATTGCCGTAAACGCACTCGGCCACTGCCATCCCGCCCTGCTGGCCGCCTTAACGGAACAGGCGCAAAAACTCTGGCACATCTCCAACATCTACACCACAACCCCCGCGCAGGCACTGGCCAAACGCCTGACCGAGCACACCTTTGCCGACAAAGTCTTCTTTTGCAATTCAGGTGCCGAAGCCAACGAAGCTGCCCTGAAACTGGCGCGCAAATACGCCCGCGACCGCCACGGCGAAGGCAAACACCAAATCATCGCCTGCACCAACGCCTTCCACGGCCGCACCCTGTTTACCGTTTCCGTCGGCGGCCAGCCCAAATACAGCCGCGACTTCGCCCCGCTGCCCGAAGGCATTACCCACATCCCCTTCAACGACCCCGCCGCACTGCGCCAAGCCGTATCCGCGCAAACCTGCGCCGTCATCATCGAACCCGTGCAGGGCGAAAGCGGCGTATTGCCCGCCACTGCCGAGTTCCTGCAAACCGCGCGCGAACTGTGCGACCGCTTCGACGCCGCCCTGATATTCGACGAAGTCCAAACCGGCATGGGGCGCACCGGCAAACTCTTCGCCTACCAACACAGCGGCATCGCACCCGACATCCTGACCAGCGCGAAAGCCCTGGGCAGCGGCTTCCCCATCGGCGCGATGCTCACCACCGACCGCATCGCCCCGTCGTTCGGCCCCGGCACGCACGGCTCGACCTTCGGCGGCAATCCCCTGGCCTGCGCCGTCGGCTGCGCCGCCTTCGACATCATCAACAGCGAAGCCGCCCGTGCCAACACCGTCCGCCAAAGCGCGAAACTCACCGCCGCCCTGCAGAAAATCGGCGAAGAAACCGGCGTATTCCAAACCGTGCGCGGACAAGGCCTGCTCATCGGCTGCGTATTGGCCGAAGCATATGCGGGCAGGGCGGCCGAAATCACCGCCGCCGCACTCAAACACGGCGTGATGGTTTTAGTGGCCGGGGCAAACGTCGTCCGCCTCGCCCCCGGCCTGTTGATAGAAGACCGCGACATAGACGAAGCCGTGCCGAAATTAAAAGCCGCGTTGGAAGAATGGCTGGCACGGTAATTTCACCGAATACCGATTCACAAGGGAGGGATACAGATGAGAAAGCTCCTGTACAGTTTCACAGCAGTCGCAAGCAACACATTGCTTATTTGGACATATACAGGCGAGTACAGCCTGAAAAACCTAATACTCTCCCTAGTCCTTACCGCCGTTTTGGGCGGTATCGCCCTGTTTTGGATATTGGGCGGAAAACTATGGAAACAGTACGCACCGCCGATGCCCGCACTACCCGATGCAAACGGCCGCATCCCCACGAAAACGGGGTTGCTGATCATCTTCGGCATCATACTTTCGGCCGGCGTAACCGTTTGGCTGCTCAACAACATCTTCATACTGATAGTCGGAGCCTTAGGACAATAAACACAAAAAAGGATTTTTCGATGTTTCAACACACAGGGCCGCACATAAGGCGCAGCCCTGTGTGTTGCCCTACCGGAAGGGGTTACGCCCTTCCCAAACAAACTCAAATCCTACCGCCCTGAAGGGCGGGGTTTCAACCGTTAAGGAAATTTTGATGAATCAAAACATCATCCGCGCCGTATACGGCGAACACACCATACGCGTTTATCAGGCATATAGCGACCCCATAGCCGATGCCGCCTTGGCGCACGGCACATTCGTTTCCCCGTCCTTCAAAATGGAACGCATGACCTGGATAAAACCGTCTTTTTTATGGATGATGTACCGCGCGGGCTGGGGGGCTGAAAGACGAAGGGCAAAAACGCATACTCGCCATAGACATCAGCCGCGAAGGCTTCGAATGGGCATTGCGTCATGCCTGCCTGAGTCATCCGCCGGCCGGTATGGGCAAAGACGAATGGCAAAGGCTCAAAGCACAAAGCCCCGTCCGCATCCAATGGGACCCCGAGCGCGATTTGCAACTGAATGCCCTGCCATACCGCAGCATACAAATCGGTTTGAGCGGCGAAGCCGTGAACCATTATGTGAACGACTGGATACAGGGCATTACCGAAATTACCCCGCTGGCGCGGCAGATACGCGAATTGGTAGAACAAAACAGACTGAACGAAGCACAAACCCTGTTGCCGCCAGAAAAACCTTATCCCGTCCAAACCTGATTCTAACAACCGGCCTTTGTATTGCCCTGGTTTTTGGAGGAGAGGAAGTTGCCCCATCCAAAACAAACTCCGAATGGCGGGATTCCAGCTATTAAGGAAAATCTGATGAAGAAAAAAATACCGGCCGCCGTATTAGGCGCGATAATCTTGTTAATTGGCGGCACATACGCCTTTTTCAAACACGAAAGCGGCACGCCCGAAAGCCTCAGCATAGGCAATACCGCAGGATTGAGCGTGCGTCAGAAAAGCCTTTTGCAGCAGCCCGCCCTGCCGGCCGATAGCGAAATCGCCAAACTCGTCGTCCGCAAAGCCGACCGCGAAATGGATGCCTACGACGCACAAGGCAAGCTGCTGAAAACCTATCCCGTCGCCCTGGGTTTCAATCCCGTCGGACACAAACAATTCGAAGGCGACGGCAAAACCCCCGAAGGCCGCTATACCATCAACGACCGCAACCCCAACAGCGGCTACCACAAAAACTTAGGCATTTCCTATCCCAACAAAGCCGACCGTGCCTATGCCGCCGCACGGGGTAAAAGCGCGGGCGGCAACATCAAAATCCACGGCATGAGGAACGGCTTGGACGCAATCGGCGCGCAACACCTGCGCCGCGACTGGACGCACGGCTGCATTGCCGTAACCGACAGCGAAATCGACGAACTCTACGCATTAGTCAAACCGCAGGCCGAAATTGAAATCCTGCCTTGAAAATAATTAATATAAAATAAATAGAAGCCAACATGGCGGCCGAGACCAGGCTGGTTCATTATTAAAAAAGGAAATCACATGCAAATAAACCGGCTTCCCAAAATAATCTTTTTTGACATTGACGATACTTTGATGCCGAAGGAAACGGGCACCATACCCGAAAGTGCCCGTCAAGCTTTGATTAGACTGCATCAACAAGGTATCATGACCGCCATTGCTACCGGACGTTCCCCCGCCGTCCTTCCGGCTAAAATCAAGCGGCTGATTAACGAAACGGGCATAGAAATATTGATTGCCATTAATGGCCAATACATCCGTCGTCAAAAACACACATTGGCTTCCTTCCCATTAGACAGGGTTGATATTGCTGCCGCCATTGCCCAATTCCGCCGCCACGATACGGCTTACGCTTTGATATCCGACCGCCAAATCGGTATCCCTTATGACAGCGAATATTTGAAAAAGGCCTTGGCATCATTGAACATCCCCTATCAAATTGGCGAATTCAATCACGAATTACCCGTTTACCAAATGCTTGCTTTTTACAGTGAAAGTCAGACGGCAGCAATTGAAAGCGGGTTGCCGCCCACATTACGCAGTATACGTTGGCATGAATATGGCATGGACATCCTGGCAAGTGATGGTTCTAAAGCGCGAGGCATAAGGACAGTTTTAAATAAACTTGGTTTGGCCATGAACGACGCGATGGCTTTTGGAGATGGTTTGAATGACAGCGAAATGTTACGTGCGGTAGGCTGCGGTGTTGCCATGGGCAATGCACATTCCGATTTGAAAGAAATTGCGGATTACATCTGCCCGCCGGCAATAGAAGACGGCATATGGCATGCGCTGCATGATTTGGGGGTATTGGCGGCTTAATTGATTCTCATACATCATATTATAATGATACATATATATTAAAAATAAGCTAAATGACAGGTGTGCCATTTGGCAAAGTCTTTTGAGATTATCAAATTTACCTAAATGTCTTTTAAATTAAACGTCCCATACAAGTGAACATGGTAATTGCCGCAAGCGAATAAGGCGGTTAAAAGAGCTATTTCTGCAGCATGGAATGTGCAATCAGAAAACCGACCACAATTAAAGCAAAAATTGCCAACACGATTAATATTGCAATAATCACAAAACGCTTATTGTAGAGTTTTGCCTGCCAAGTATTTAAAATACCCAATTCCTGCAACAATTCCGTTTCCAATTCCTCACGGATTTTCTGCCGTAACCTTTTTTCCTCTATCTGTTTTTCCTTCAACAGTTTGTAGGCAATTTCGTGTTGCTTGCGGTGTTCGAAGGCCATACGTTCCTGCCACTCGATACGTTTGCGGTAAATCAGTGCTTCGGTAGCTGTTTTCAGATACAGATGGCAGGTCGGACATTCCTCAGTTTCGGGGTCTTCGAAGATGGTATGGCAGACGGGGCATTGGGGTATAACGGCACTGAGTTTGGCAAACTCGGGATCCACTTCCTGATCGGGCATCAGTTCCAAAGACAGGCGGATAATGACATCCAAACCCAAATAACTGAAATAATGTTGTGCATTGAGCCTTTCTTCGTTAGTGCAGCGTTCGGCAATAATGGCTTGACGGTTTTCCTCCAAGGCATGAATGATTTCGCCGGCTTCTTCGGGCGATAAATTATTTTTGATGCAGTTATCTATCTGTTTGGTGTCCACACCGGGAGGATAGGATATATAGACATCATAAAGTTTTTGGGGGTTCGCCATTACTCAGATCCGGAAAATAAACTCAATATATTTGTTTAAAATATAACATCAGTATTGCTTTGCCATAATATGTGCACTGTGCCGCCTTATTGTTTTATTATCTATTTGTCTAGATTTTAGGTAGTTATGCTTTTTAAATTAAAAAACTCAGGCATTCTAATGTTGTTTTAGGTGTTTGTGTGCAACTAAATCTTAAAGGTATCAAAATAGGATTTATGGCTTTCCTTTTTTTCACAAATATCGAAAAGCCCGACGACAACTTACCGTCGGGCTTGCCGATCTCATTATGTTAGACAGAAAAAGACGAACCGCAACCGCAAGTAGTTTCTGCATTGGGGTTGCGTATGACGAATTGCGAACCGTGAAGACTCTCGGTGTAATCGATTTCCGCACCAGCCAAATATTGGAAACTCATGGGATCAACTAAGAAGGTCAAGCCGTTTTTCACAATTTCAAAGTCATCATCGTTTTTGATTTCGTCAAAAGTAAAACCATACTGGAAACCAGAACAGCCGCCGCCATTCACAAAAACCCGCAATTTCAGTTCGGGGTTGTTTTCTTCGGCAATCAGGTCGGCTACTTTGTTGCAGCAGCTGTCGGTAAAGATAATGGGGGTTTCGTCTGACATCTTTTTATTCCTTTTCAACGCGTACTCATATTGTCGCGCAAACTGATGCGTGGGGCAAGATGGTAGTGTTTGCCAAAATTTCAAGTATGGTTGCTTGGAAATACGGTAAATCAATATAGTAAAATAAGAATGTTACTGTGTCGGCCTACCTTTCCATGCTGCCACTACTGTCTGGATTTCGCTGACTTGTCCCATTACTGTATGTTTGCAGGCGGCCGAATCATCCTACTCGGCTGATAACCGCTACGTCATCGGTCAGTTTTTTAAGTCAATTTCAAAGGCGGGATAGACTTCGTTAGCCGAAATCACATAATGTTGCGGCGGCCTTCCCTGCCGCACCACGCCCCCGTCTGCCTTTACAATGCCTGCCAAAGTAGCTTTCGTCCGCTTCTACTTCGCCGTCAAACATTTCCAAATGCGGGCTGCTGTAAAATATAAGCAGACGCAGCCGGTGGAGATAATAAGCTGCGGTATTTTTATTGATGCCGGCCAATCGGGCTGCCGTTCCGGCGGTAACGATGCAATGCATAGTTCGATGGGCTTGTTTTGCTTGTACTGGCTTCGGTGGCTTTTTCGCATGGGGATAATGCTGGCTTGAATTGAATTTCCCTAGTTATCTAGAACGGCCCCTAATAATCAAAATTATATTTCAAAATCAATTATTAGTAATAATATTGAATGGGATGTGGATGTCTTTGCCTGTATTTTTGTGAGTCAAAACAGTTTTCCCTGTGGAAGATTTCATCAGGATTCCCTTGATTGTTGAAACCTTGCCTTTTAGGGCTGTAGAATCTGAGTCTATCTGGGAAGGGTGTAATCCCTCTCAAGTTGGGGCGGCACATAGGGCTGGGATTTATGTCCAACCTTGTGTTGGAACATTTTAAGCTTGTTTCGGCTGCTTTCACATATGGGATATTCTTGCTTCAAGTGTTTGTTAAGTCATAACTTGTTTTGTTTTTGTCAATTCATTGTGTTTTAATGGCATATTTTGCAAATGGATGACGGATAGGCCGATGTTTGTTTATTTTCCTCATGTTTTGGCTGCCTGGGTGGCCGGTGTTTTGTTGTCGTTCGCACTGCCTGTGCCGCCGCCGCCTGCCGTTTGGGCAGCGGTTTTGTGTTTGGCAGGTTTGTTATTTTTCCGTTGGAGGGCGGCGGGTGTGGTTTTGGCCGTTGCGGTTTTGGCGGCAGGTTACGGGGTATGGAGGACGCAGTCGGCTTTGGCGGCGCAGTGGCAATCCGGACGAGGCAAGGTAATGTTGAGTTTTGAGGTGGCGGATTTGCCGCAGAAGGAAGGAAGGCGCACTTTGTTCTTGGCAAGGGGTAAGGCATCGGACGGCAGGGTGTTCCGCGTCCGTTTGTCGGATTATTCCCGCCGCGATTGGCCGGCGGGCAGCCGATGGCGTGCAGAGGTAAATTTGAGGCCGCCCATAGGGGAGGTAAATTTGCGCGGCTTTGACCGTGAAGCCTGGGCTTTGTCAAACGGAATCGATGCGCTGGGTACGGCGGGTAAGGTAAGGGAAGCTTTGCCTGATGACGGGATGAAATTGGGATTGTTGCCCTTGCGTTCCGCCCTCAGCAGCCGTTGGCAGGAGGTGTCGCCCGAGGCGGCCGATGGCGCGGCTTTGATGCGGGCTTTGAGTATAGGCGAGCAAAATGCGCTGCCAGACCGTATGTGGCAGGTGTTCCGTCCTTTGGGTTTGAATCATTTGGTCAGTATTTCCGGCCTGCATGTGAGTATGGTGGCGGTGTTGGCCGCCTGGCTGGCCGGACGGTTGTTGAGACGGCTTCCGTTTTCTGTCCGAAGGCCGAGGACGCTGATGTTGTCGGTGGGTATGGCGGCCGCTTTTTTTTATGCTGGTTTGGCCGGTTTTTCGGTGCCGACTTTGCGTTCGCTGTTGATGTTGGGCGCCGTGGCCGCAGGATGGCTGGCCGGGGGATCGGTATCGGCTTGGCGGGGATGGTGGCTGGCGGCAGCCTTGGTGCTGTTGTTTGAACCGTCGGCAGCCTTGGCGGCAGGGACCTGGCTGTCGTTTGGGTTGGTGGCGGCTTTGTTGATGGCAGGTTCGTGGCGGGGCAGTTCTTTCCGTCAGACGGCGTTGCGGGCGCAATGGGCGGCAACGCTGATGTCGGTAGTGGCAGTGGGCTGGTTTTTCGGAACTGTGCCGTTGTTGAGCCCGCTGGTCAATGCGTTGGCGATTCCGTGGTTTTCTTGGGTGTTGGTTCCCTTGGCTTTGTCGGCTTCGTTGTTGCCGTTTCATCCTTTGCAGTGGCTGGCGGTTTGGCTGGCGGAGTATTCGCTGCGTGTTTTGGCTTGGTTGGCGGGGTTTGCGCCGGAATGGGGGGTGGCGGCCGCACCTTGGCCGCTTGCGGTGCTGGCCGTGCTGGCGGCCGGGGTGTTGCTGCTGCCGCGCGGTTTGGCTTTGCGTGCGCCTGCTGTTTTGGTTTTGGCGGGGTTTGTGTTTTACCAACCCGCACAAGTCAAACGGGGTCGTGTGAAGGTGGTGGTTTTGGATGTGGGACAGGGTTTGTCGGTGTTTTTTCAGACGGCATCGAAAAGTTTGCTGTTTGACACCGGTACGGCCGGTGCGGCGCAAATGCAGACTTTGCCTTCTTTGCGCGCGGCGGGTGTGCGCCGTTTGGATATGTTGCTGTTGTCGCATCACGACGACGACCACGACGGCGGTGCGGATTTGGTCGGGCAGGCTTTTGAGCCGCGCGAATTGTTTGCGGGGCAGCCGGAATTTTATCCGCGTGCAAAAAGTTGCCGTTACGCTCGCCGTTGGAATTGGGACGGGGTGGATTTTGAATTTTTATCTGACGGTGTGGGGGGCGGGGGCAAAGAAGACAACGACCAAAGCTGCGTGTTGCGTGTTTCGGCGGGGCGGGATGCGTTTTTGGTAACGGGCGATTTGGGGGTTAAGGGCGAAGGCCGCCTGGTTGATGCTTATGGGGATTCCCTGCGCAGTGATGTTTTGGTGTTGGGGCATCACGGCAGCAAGACGGCTTCGTCGGGCAGGTTTTTGAATGCGGTTTCGCCGGCGTATGCGGTGGCGTCCAGCGGCTTCAATAATTCTTACCGCCATCCCGCGCGCGCCGTGCAGGACAGGGTGGCGGCGCACGGTATCACCCTGCTGCGTACCGACCGGCAGGGGGCATGGGTTTTCGAGTTGGGCGGCCAAACCCTGTCGGCAGGACAATGGCGGACGTATCGGCCGTATTGGCGGCGCAAACCGTTTGCGGACTAAATTTGTTTGTCGGATTTTTAAGACGGGGTGTTCAGGATTTTCCAAACCATATTTGCCGCCAGCAGCAGCAATAATATGCCGAAGCCTTTGTTTAATTTGTCGGGCGGCAGTTTGTGGGAAATCTTTACGCCGATTGGTGCGGCAACGATGGTGGAGGCGGCCAGCACGGCAACGGCGGGCAGGTAGATGAACCCGGCCGAACCTTTGGGCAGGCCGTCCGCATTCAGGCCGATATACCAATAGCCGAGTGCGCCGGCCAGTGCGATCGGCCAGCCCAAGGCGGCGGACGTGCCGACGGCGCGGTGGACGGGGACGTTGCAAAAGGTCAGATACGGCACGGTCAGCGAACCGCCGCCTATGCCTATCCAGCTTGACAATATGCCAAACAGCCCGCCCATGCCGCACAAACCCGCCTTGTCGGGCAGGTGGCGGCCGGCGGCGGGTTTGACGCCCATGATGGAACGGATGGCGAGTATGGCGAGGAACAGGGTGAAGAAAATCTGCAATCCCAGTTTGGGCAGGTGGCGGGAAATCAGCGCGCCGGCCGCCACGCCGAACAACACGCCCGGAATCATGCTGTGCAATATCGGCCAATCCACCGCTTTTTTCCTGTGTTGCGAATAGGCGCTGGAAAATGAGGTAAAGACCATGACGGCAAAAGATGTGCCGACGGCGATATGTTGGGCATGGGTAAGGTGTTCGGCACCCCGCATCTGCAGTATCCACAATACCAGGGGTACAAGTATTGTGCCGCCGCCTACGCCGAATACGCCGGCAACGATGCCGGCCAGCGAACCGGCGGCCAGCATAATCAGAATGGTGGAAACAGGCCACATTTTTTTGTCCTAATCCGGTAATTTTTCGTTATGTACTCGTCCCAAAGCTGCCGGAATGCGGCCGAACGGCCGCCGCAATGCCGGTCTCAATCGGTTTTGTCTTTGCCAAAAGCCATGGCGTTTCGGTTGGGCCTGCGCTTTTTCCAACGCCGCCAGCCGTATGTCAGATAACCAGACAGGCTGTAGGCAAAGAAGAAGAGGAATAACACCAAAGACGGTTTGAGCATGACCACCAATAAGCCCAACATGACCAGTATCATGGTAAAAAACGGCACTTTGCGGTTAATGTTGATTTCTTTGAAACTCCAAAACGGAATCTGAACCACCATCGACAAACCGGCAAACAGGGTGATGAACAATGCCCACCAGCGGATGCCCGCAAAGTTGGAAAAGCTGTGGTTTACCCAAATCAGGCCGACTATCAGCGCCGCCGCCGTCGGGCTGGGCACGCCGATAAACCAGCGTTTGTCCACTTTGCCTATGAGTGTGTTGAACAACGCCAGCCTCATCGCCGCACAGGCGCAATAGATGAAGGCAACCGAATAGCCGATCCTGCCAAAGTGAAACAGTTGCCATTTATATGCGATCAGCGCGGGCGCAACGCCGAAACTCACCATGTCGGCCAGGCTGTCGAGCTGCTCGCCAAAGGCGCTCTGGCTGTTGGTCAGGCGGGCAATGCGCCCGTCCATGCCGTCAAGCAGCATGGAAATGAAAACGGCAATGGCGGCCTGCTCGTAACGCCCGTGCATGGCCTGCGTGATGGCGAAAAAGGCGGAAAACAGGGCGGCGATGGTAAATGAGTTGGGCAGCAGGTAGATGCTGTTGCGGCGAAGGCCGCCGCGGCCGTTTTGTGGGTCGGTTTCCATGGGTTTCTGCCAAACGGGTTGCAAAACGGGAAAAGACAAACCGCCTGAATGGTTTTCAGACGGCCTGCGGTTTATTCTGAAACGGCTTTTTCGGCGGTTTCTGCTTCGGTGGTTTGTTGTTCCTGTTGCGGTTGTATTTTTTCGGCCTCGGCTGCCTTTTGCGCCATTTTCGCCACATCTTCCCGCATCAGCGGGTTTTGCGCCACGACGGCCTGTTCCTCTGCGGTAACCTCGCCTTTGAAGCGGTTGTTCAGGTCGAAGCGTTTGCCGCCGCGCAAAATGGCGCGCAGGTAGCGCGGGCGGTGGCAGTGGTTGGTCAGCACGCGGACAATCATGGCGGGGTCGTATTGCGGCATGGCGGCAATCAAATCCTTGTCTATGCCCAACGCCAGAGGCTTAAAGCGTTTGAAGACCTCGTATTTGCCGTAAACATAATCGGCAATCAGGTCGGCTTGTTTCTTTTTGCTCATGGTTTGCACGGCGTTTTTGAGTGCCGCGCCCAAAGCGGTTTCTTGAGTCATTGACGGAATATTCCTGATTAAAAAACAGTCGGTGGCCTATTTTAGCCTAAGGCGCGGCACTTTGCCATGTATTGTGCCTTATATTGGCCGTCCGACCTCGATATTGTCGATTAGGCGGGTGTTGCCCAATCGGGCGGCGGCCAAAACGACCAAATGCGTGTCGGATGCGGCGGCCTCCTCCAACGTGCCGGCGCGGCGGATTTCCACATAATCCACCGTCCAGCCGCGTTTTGCCAGCCGCTTTCCGGCCTCGTCTGCCAAGGCGGCGAAGTCGCGCCTGCCCTCCGACAGCGCCGCGGCAACGGCTTTCAATTCGAAATACAGGCGCGGGGCTTCCCTGCGCTCATCGTCGCTCAGATATTGGTTGCGGCTGGACAATGCCAAACCGTCGGCGGCGCGGCCGGTGTCCACGGGCACGATTTCCACCGGAAAGTCCAACTCGCGCACCATGCCTTGGATGATGGTCAATTGTTGGTAATCTTTTTTGCCGAAACAGGCGGCATCGGGCCGAACCAGGTGAAACAGCTTGCCGACCACGGTGGCCACACCCCTGAAATGGCCGGGGCGGAAGCGGCCGCACAGCTCGTTTTGCAGGGCGGGCGGCTCGATATTGTAGTGCTGCAGGCCGTGCGGGTACAGTTCGCCCTCATCGGGCGCAAACAATACGGCAACACCCTCGCCTTCAAGTTTGGCGGCATCCTGCCCCAGCGTGCGCGGGTAACGGTCGAAATCCTCGCCCTGGCCAAATTGCAGGCGGTTGACGAAAATACTGACGACGACATCGTCTGCGCGCCGCTTCGCCTCGCGTACCAAGGCCAGATGGCCGTCGTGCAGGTTGCCCATGGTGGGCACGAAGGCGGTCGTGCCGGCGGTTTTGCGCCAGCGGCGCAGCCCTTCAATGGTGTGTATGATTTGCATGGCGGTTTCCAAAAAGGCTTCAGACGGCTTTTGCCGCCTGAAAAAACCGGCCGATTATACTCCCGCATATCGGGTGCGTCTGAAAAATATCGGTTGGCGGCGTTTTTTTAAACTATAATGACTTACCGTATTCCAAACACAAACAAACCACATGGGAACACAACACCAGCAAAACGAAGGCGGCGCGGGACTCGAAGTCCGACCGCCGAAAAAATACGGCGTCTACCTGCTGAACGACGATTACACGACCATGGATTTCGTGGTACGCATATTGGTTGAAGTATTTGCCATGCCCGGAGAAAGGGCGGCGGCCGTGATGCTGCTCGTCCACCACGAGGGCAGGGGCTTGTGCGGCGTCTACACCCGCGACATAGCCGAGACCAAACGGCATACCGTACACAGCCTGGCCGCCGAAGAAGGATTCCCGTTGAAGTGTATTTTGGAGGAAGTCTCATGATTTCAGATGACTTGGAACAGATTTTGCAAAACCTCTATGCCGATGCGAGGGCGCGCAGCTTCGAACTGATTACCTTGGAACAACTGATGCTGGCCTTATTGGAGCAGTCGGAGGACGTGCAAAAAATGCTGGAGGCTTTGGGCGCGGATGTCAACATCCTGTCGGGGCAGCTGTTGGAGAGCATACAGGACAACACCCCGCTGCTGCCCCCCGGCCTGCTGGGCAAAACCGAAACCCAGCCCACCGTCGGTTTCCAGCGCGTGATGCAGAGGGCGATTATGCACGCCCAGTCGGCCGAAAAACGCGAAGTGCTGCCCATGGACGTCTTGGTGGCCATCATGAGCGAAAAAGACTGTCCGGCCGTATACTTCCTGCAGCTGCAATCTGTCGGCAGGGGAGAAGTCCTGCGTTATCTGGCGCACGGCGAACTGCCGGGCGAACCCCGTGGCGGGCAGTCCGAAAGCGACGGCGAAGACCTGCCGCCGCCCAACGGCAGGGAGGCCCTGAAACGCTACACCGTCAACCTTAACGCCGAGGCGCGGGCGGGGCGCATCGACCCGCTTATCGGCCGCAAAAACGAAATGGAGAGGCTGGTGCAGGTATTGTGCCGCCGGCGCAAAAACAACCCGCTCTTGGTGGGCGAGGCGGGCGTGGGCAAGACCGCGCTGGCTGAAGGTTTGGCGCATCAAATCGTCGGTGGCGAAGTGCCGGAGACACTGGCCGGACACACCGTCTTCCTGCTCGACATGGGCGCGCTGCTGGCGGGCACCAAATACCGGGGCGACTTCGAAGCCCGCATCAAGGCCGTGGTCAAAGCCTTGGAAAGCGTGGAGGGCGCGATACTCTTTATCGACGAAATCCACACCATTATCGGCGCGGGCAGCACCAGCGGCGGCACGATGGACGCGTCCAACCTGCTCAAGCCTGCACTGGCTAAAGGTGCGCTGCGCTGTATCGGCGCGACCACTTACGACGAACACCGCACCATCTTCGCCAAAGACCATGCCCTGAGCCGCCGTTTTCAAAAAATCGACATCGCCGAACCCAGCGTGGCCGAAACCGTCGAAATCCTGCGCGGCCTGAAGCCCGTGTTTGAACACTTCCACGACGTGCGCTACACCAACGGCGCACTCGAAGCGGCGGCCGAGCTTTCCGCCCGCTACATCAACGAACGCTTCCTGCCCGACAAAGCCATAGACATCGTTGATGAAGCAGGTGCGGCGCAGAAAATCCTGCCCAAATCCAAACAGAAAAAAGTCATCGGTAAAGCCCAAATCGAAGCCGTTATCGCCAAAGTCGCCCGCATTCCGGAAAAAACCGTTTCCCACGACGACAAACAAGTGCTGAAATATCTGGCGCGCGACCTGAAAAACATGGTGTTCGGCCAAGATGCCGCCATAGACGCGCTCGCATCGGCGGTAAAAATGTCCCGTTCGGGCTTAGGTTCGCCCGACCGGCCGATAGGCAGCTTCCTGTTTTCCGGCCCCACCGGCGTGGGTAAAACCGAAGTCGCCCGACAGCTGGCCTTCTCGTTGGGCGTGCCGCTGCAACGCTTCGATATGTCCGAATACATGGAACGCCACGCCGTTTCCCGCCTCATCGGCGCACCGCCGGGCTACGTCGGCTTCGAACAAGGCGGACTGTTGACCGAAGCGGTCAATAAGCAGCCGCACTGCGTTTTACTCTTGGACGAAATCGAAAAAGCCCACCCCGACATCTTCAACATCCTGCTGCAGGTCATGGATGCGGGCAGGCTGACCGACAACAACGGCAAAAGCGCGGATTTCCGCAACGTGGTGCTGATTATGACCACCAATGCCGGTGCGGAAAGCCTGAGCCGACCGAGCTTCGGCTTTACCGCCAAACGCGAACGCGGCGACGAAATGCAGGCGGTAAACAAAACCTTCACGCCCGAATTCCGCAACCGCCTGGACGCAATCATCCCCTTCGCACCGCTGGACGGCACGGTCATTACCCGCATCGTCGATAAATTCCTGCTGCAACTCGAACAGCAGCTTTTGG
This sequence comes from uncultured Neisseria sp., assembly GCA_963550425.1. Taxonomy (GTDB): domain Bacteria; phylum Pseudomonadota; class Gammaproteobacteria; order Burkholderiales; family Neisseriaceae; genus Neisseria. The sequence continues at coordinate 2,258 of CAUVCE010000017.1, read as the reverse complement.
CGAAAAAGGTGGAGGCCGAGTTTACCCCGTCCCTGCGCGCCTATCTGGCTGAAAAAGGCTTCGACCCGCAAATGGGCGCGCGCCCGATGCGCCGCCTGATTCAGGACAAACTGCGCCGCGCGCTGGCCGACGAGTTGCTGTTCGGACGGCTGGCCGAGGGCGGTTTCGTGCGGCTGGATTGGGATGCGGAGAAGGAAGAGGCGGTGTTGGGTTTCGAACGCGGCTTTCAGGCTTTGACCATGTGAACGGCGTTATATGCCCCATATTGGGTTGACGGCTTGTTTTGCCGCGATATTTGGAACGGGATGATTGAAAAGAATTTCCAATCGTCCCGTTTTGTCTTTTATCTTGCCGCGTGAGGGTATAGTATAGCGGGTCAAATTTGAAACGGGGCCGGGCGGGCAAACGCTGAGGCGTTTTTTGTCAATCCACTATATTGAAGGTTTTGTCGGTGTGCGCATTATGGAACGTTTCCATTAAGGAATGATGATGAAAAAGCTGATTGTCTTATCTGTTTCGGCCGCCGTGGCGGCAGGCGGTTTTCTTTATTACAAACAACGACAGGAGGCCGCGCTGCCCGGGTTTGTCGCTTATTCCAACGGGCGTTTGGAGTTGAACAGGATTGATGTGGCCAGCCTGTATCCCGGACGGGTGGAGGAGGTGCTGGTGGACGAGGGGGCGGATGTGAAGGAGGGCGATGTTTTGGCGCGCCTGTCGTCCGATACGAGCAGCAGCCGCGTGGAAGAGGCGCAGGCCGCCGCCGCCCGACAACGGGAAAGTGTGCAGCGGGCGCAGGCCGCCGAAGAACAGATGCGCCGGACGGTGGCGCGCGCGGATGCGAATATCGAAGCCGCCCGCCAGCAGCAGCGCGTGGCAAAGATGGAATGGGACAATGCGCGCCGCCTGTTGTCGGAACAGCTGGTGTCGGAATCGGAAGCCAACCGCCGCCGTGCGGATTATGAGCGTGCCGCCGCCGCCGTGAAGGCCGCCGAAGCCGCCCGCGCGGAAGCGCAGGCCACGGTCGCGCAAAGCCGTGCCGCCGCCGCCGAGGCACGGGCGGGGGTCGAACAGGCCAAGGCCGCCGTGAAGTCGGCCGAATCGGCCAACGACGATATGGATATCCGTGCGCCGACAAACGGCCGGGTGGAATATAAAATCGCCGAAGCCGGCAATGTGGTCGCATCGGGTTCGAAGGTGGTCAGCCTGCTTGACCCGTCTGATGTTTCAATGAATATTTTCCTGCCTACGGACAGTATCAGCCGTTTGAAGGTGGGTGATGACGCGCGTATCCGCCTGGACGGCATCGACGCGGTGTTCCCCGCCAAAATCAAGTTCGTCGCCACGGACGCCCAGTTCACGCCCAAGGCGGTGGAAACAAAGGACGAACGCGCCAAACTGATGTTTAAGGTAAGGCTGCAGGTGCCGCGCGAAACGGCAAAAAAATATGACAGGCTGCTCAAGGGCGGTATGACGGGCAACGGCTTTGTCAAAACCGACAACGCGGCGCAATGGCCGCAGGAGTTGGCGGTAAGGCTGCCGGAGTAGTTTTGGGGATGTTCGATTTGGCACGGGATTCACGGGATTTAAGTGAAGAAGGTTTTTCCGTTGTTTGAAAACGGGAAAAAACAATCATTGTTTCATCAAGTTGCCGCCTGTTTGCGCCAAACGGCCGCTTTATCAACGCCGACCGGGTGTCGGGCGAAACCGCAGCCGCCGAATGCATCTATACCGAAGCATGGCGGCAGCATTTTATGCACAGCGCCACGCTGACCGAAGCCGGGAAAACCGCCGCCTTGCCGCGCCGTCCGTGGCTGCCCTGATGCAAACTTTATCAAAATTCCCTTAATGGTTGAAACCCCGCCCTTTGGGGCGGTAGGATTCGGGTTTTTATGGGGAAAAAGAAGGCGGATATACGCCTGCGGGTGAAGCGTCGGCAGAAGTTTTAAGTCGGGAGCCTGATTGATGTGGTTTTTGTTCTGCGGCTGCCGGTGTTTTCAGACGGCCTTGTCAGAGCAAAACCGCAAGGCCGTCTGAAAAACTAATAGCAGATTCACGAAATTCTGATGTTTCAACACACAGGGTTGCACATAAGGCGCAGCCCTGTGTGCCGCACTGATTTGGAAGGGGTTACGCCCCTCCCGAACAAACCCGAATCCTACCGCCCCAAAGGGCGGGGTTTCAACCATTAAATAAGGAAATTCCGATGAACACCGTTTCCATCCAAAACCTTTCCCACCGCTACGGCAAGACCCTTGCGC
>CAUVCE010000016.1:0-18096 GCA_963550425.1 uncultured Neisseria sp. | reverse complement strand
CTCGCGACCTCAACCTTGGCAAGGTTGCGCTCTACCAACTGAGCTATTCCCGCATATTGAAAAAGAACAATCAACAAGTAATCAAGATGGAGCGGGAAACGAGTCTCGAACTCGCGACCTCAACCTTGGCAAGGTTGCGCTCTACCAACTGAGCTATTCCCGCGTTATTCCCTTCTCAAAAGAAGGAAGCCGCCATTATAAATAATCTAAATTTATTGTCAAGCATCCCGCCTGATTTATTTCAACTCCTGCCAGGCCACCTTTAAATAATAACACATCGACCAGATGGTTAAAATTGATGCGATAGTCATTAATATGTTCCCAAAATATATTATATTTAAACCAAAACAGTCTTTTAAACCTATTAATAGTAACAAAATAGCAATCATTTGTACGGTAGTTTTTATCTTACCGATTTTTGCAACCGCCACACTGCTTCGACGGCCGGTCTGAGCCATCCATTCCCGCAGGGCCGAAATCGTTATTTCGCGGCCGATGATAATCATGGCAAAAATGGCATGCGTCCTCCCCAAACTGACCAGCAATATCAAGGCAACGGCAACCATCAACTTATCGGCAACAGGATCAAGAAACGCCCCGAAATCCGATGTCTGTTGCCATCTGCGCGCCAAATATCCATCAAACCAGTCGGTTATGGCGGCCACGGCAAAAATAACGGCCGCCAGCCAATTGGCTATCTGTTGTTCAATCCAACCCTGAGGCAAATAAAATAAAAGGGTAAAAACAGGAATAAGTAAAATACGCATCCATGTTAAGAGTATCGGTATGTTCCACGACATAATCATCAGCCTTTTGGCATATGTAGTTTTCAGGCGGCTTCATTTCCAATGGTGAAATCTTAGATTTTTAATATTATATAAATAATAAAAATAAAACGGCACATCGAAATTAATTCCAGACTCCCCGTCAAAAAGCCCCGCAATCCATGGCATTATAACGGATTTTAGCGGCAAAACCTGTTTCCACAGCCTAACGATTCCTTTACAATGTTGCGCCCGTCAAACACCAGGGCTTCCAAATTTACCCGCTTCCCCATTAATACCAAACATAAAGGGCAGGTGTGGTTTATTTGGAAATAAATAATTATTATTTGGGATAAATATGCCTGTTAGCCATTATGAGAATTTTCCGGTGGGTTCGATCGTCCTGCCGCGCCGGTTGCGCCAACCCATTCACGCCGTATATGCCTTTGCGCGTTATGCGGACGATATTGCCGATGAGGGAAGCCTGACAGACAAAGAACGTTTGGATGAATTAGGCAAACTGGATGCGGAATTTAATCGGATTAAAGAAAAACAAGTACCGCAAACCGAATTGATAAGCCGATTAAACGAACAGGCCGTCAAGCCGTTCAACCTCCCTTTGCAACCTTTTTATGACCTATTAACCGCATTTAAGCAAGATGTTGTCAAAAAACGTTATCAAAGTTTTGCCGAGCTGATAGGTTATTGCCGTCACTCGGCCAATCCAATCGGTCGGATTATGCTGCATTTATACGGGGAAACCGATCCCCTAAGCCTTGCCCAAAGCGACGGCATCTGCACTGCCTTGCAGTTAATCAATTTCTGGCAGGATGTTGCCGAAGATTGGAAAAAAGGCAGAATTTACCTGCCGCAGGACGATTTGCGGCGTTTCGGTGTAAAAGAGGAACAAATTGCCCAAGGTAAAGCGGATTTCGCCTTCCAAAAATTAATGGCCTTCGAATGTGAACGTACGTTTAAAATGTTGAAAGCGGGCGCACCACTGGGCAAAACTTTGCGCGGCCGTATCGGCTTCGAGGTGCGGATGATTGTTGTCGGCGGCCAAATGATTCTGCAAAAGCTGGATGGCAACCAATTCAATGTTTTTGAAAAACGCCCCATGTTGGAATGTAAAGACTGGTGGTTGGTTATAAAGCGTGCAATATTGAAAAAATGAAGCGGCAGCACCGTATAAAGGTAATTTCAGACGGCATGCAAAATAACCCCCCCCTGTTTTCCACCCATTATGTTATTTTAATTGTTTTTGTCATTTGTATATCGTTTTCCCATGCGCCTGACTCATATTAAGCTTTCCGGTTTTAAGTCTTTCACCGACCCTACCACTATCCATGTCCCCGGCCGCCTGGTTGCGGTTGTCGGCCCCAACGGCTGCGGCAAGTCGAATGTCATCGATGCGGTGCGGTGGGTGTTGGGCGAGGCATCCGCCAGGCAGTTGCGCGGGGAATGTATGCAGGATGTGATTTTTAACGGTGCGGCCACGCGCCGCCCCGCCCCAAGGGCTTCTGTCGAGTTGGTTTTCGATAACGGCGACCATGGTTTGAAGGGGATATGGGGGCGGTATGCCGAGGTCAGTATACGCCGCCAGCTTACCCGGCAGGGGGAATCGACTTATTTCATCAATAATCAGGTGGTGCGCCGCCGCGATATCACGGATTTGTTCTTAGGCACAGGCGTGGGCGCGCGCGGGTATGCGGTTATCGAACAGGGCATGATTTCCCGCATCATCGAAGCCCGCCCCGAAGAGTTGCGCGCCTATTTGGAAGAGGCCGCAGGCGTGTCGAAATATAAGGAACGCCGCAGGGAAACGGAAAACCGCTTGCAGGATTCCTCCGACCATCTGCAGCGTTTGGCCGATTTGCAGGGCGAGTTGGCCAACCGGGTGGAAAGGCTCGAAAAACAGGCAGAAACAGCCGAGTGCCATACCCGCCTGACAAAACAGTTGGCGCAATATCAGGATTTGTCGGATTTTTTGCAATGGCGGCAGGCTTTGGAACAGGCCGACCGCGCCACCAAACAGTATTCGGAGTTCAAGCAGCGGCAGGATGAGGCGGAGGAACAAGGCCGTTTGTCGAATGAGAAAATCCAAAATCTGCGTAATGCCGAACAGGCGTTGCAGCAACAGGTGCGCGATTTGTCCGGCAGGCACGCCTCGTTGCGCGAACAAAGGGCGCGTTTGGAGGAACAGATGCGCTCGCAACTCAACCTGAAACAGCGCATCGAACGCGACAGGATGGCCGCCGAGGCGCAATTGCAACGCATCGCCCAGGAAAAACTGGTTTTGAATGAGGAGTTAGAAGGTATCGCGCCGGAATATGAGGAAAGGCAAATCGAACTGGCCGAATCTGCCGCAAGCGCGGCAGAACTCGAAGAACTGATGCCCAAATTGGAAAAGGAACAGGGCGAAGCCGATTATGCCCTAAGGTTGCAGCAGGACGAGGCCGGCCGCCTGAAACGCGAACTGGCCTTGAAACAGCAGCAGCTTGCCCATGTCAAACAGTCGCAAAACCAATACAACCAACAACAAGGCCGCCTGAAAGCCGAATCGGACGCCCTGAACCTTCCAAGCGGATGCGAAGTAGCCGCAGCACGCGAAACAGCCGCCGCCCTGGCGCGGGAGCAAGAACAATTAAACAGGCGGCTCGAACAGGCCGAAGGCGAGGCAGCCCGCCTAAAGGAAAGTCTTGCCGCCGCCGAATGCGACCGCCAAACCCTGCACAGGCAATACATCGCGGCCGAGGCGGAACGGCAGGCGCTGGCCTCGCTTTTGGAAGACAAAGATGACGGTGGTTTTTGGGCGCAAACCGAATACGCCCAGGCCGCCGGGCTTTGGCAGCATATCCAAGCCCCCGATGACTGGCGGCATGCCTTGACGGTTGCATTGGCGGGCCGTCTGAAAGCCCGCATCGTAAAAGAAGGCTTTACGCCGCCGAACCCGCTGCCTGACGGTTTTGCGGCTTGGCTGTATGAAAACATGCCGCAGGGCCGCAAGGCCCAACCTGCACAGGCCCTGATACACCAAATCCGAGCCGACGCCCCGTTTCAAGCTGCCGCACACCATTGGCTTGACGGCATTTTATGCGCGCCGAATCTGGATTACGCACTGGCACATCGGGCGGAACTGCAAAACGGCCAAACCTGGCTGACGCCCGAAGGCCACCAAATCGACCGTGCGGGCGTCCTACTCGGCTTCGGCGGCGGGCAAACCGCCCTTATCGGACACCAGGCCCGCCACGACGAACTGATTGGCGAACTGGCCGCACTCGAACCCCGACGCACGGCGGCCAAAAACGAATACTGCCGTTTGCGGCAACAACTGGAACAACAGGAAAACACCGTCAAAACCCTGTCGGCGGGGCAACGCGCCCAAAGCCTGCGGCTGCAGGAAGCCCAAACCCGTGCCGCCGAATTATTGGCCCGAACCAACCAAAGCCAACTGCGCCACAACCATATCGAACAAGAATTGCACCACTTGGATACCGAGCAAACCGCCTTGCAACAACAATCGGACGGCATAGAAACAGACATTGCCGTCTTACATGAATCCATAACCGCCATTGAACAACAACTGCCCGAATCCGACAACGAACGCCGCCAAAGGCAGCACCGCCTGCAGCAGGCAAGGCTGGCGCTGTTGGAAGGCAACCGCCGCCACGGCGCGGCAGAATTGGCGGCGCAAAAACTGCAGCAACGCGCCCAAAACATCAGCCAGCGTTTGGAAGCCCTGTCGCAACAAGAACTGGATTGGCAGGGTCGTCAAAGCGAACTGGCGCTTGCCTTCGAACACGAACAAGATACCGAACAACACGAACAACTCGAAACCCTGGCCGAACAAATCCTGACACTGGACGAACAACTTGCCGCCGCGCAAAACAAGCTGCACGACATCCAACAACAAGGCCGCGAACATTATGCCGGGCAACAAACCCTGTCTGCCGCACTGCCCCGACTGCAGGCTGCCGCCCAAACCGCCCTGCTGCAGCAGCAGGAAGCCCTGATTAACGCCAAACGCCACCACCAAAACCTAGCCGAACGCCGAGCCGATTTCGGCGCATTGGAAAAACTGGCAGACGGTATAGGCCGTACAGACGACCTTTCAGACGGAATACACGCCCTGCAACAACAGATACAGGCACTTGGCGCGGTCAATCTGGCCGCCCCGCAAGAACTGGAAGAAGCGCGCGAGCGCGACAACTACTACCGCAGCCAAAGCGAGGACGTACGGGCCGCCATCGGCCTTTTGGAAGAGGCGATTGCCAAAATAGACAGCGAAACCAAGACCCGTTTCAAAGAAACCTTCGATGCCGTAAACGAAAAAGTTCAAACCTTCTTCCCCACCCTGTTCGGCGGCGGCGAAGCCGGCCTGAAAATGACCGGAGACGACCTTTTGACAGCCGGCGTATCCATCATGGCGCGCCCGCCCGGCAAAAAAAACAGCACCATCCACCTGCTAAGCGGCGGCGAAAAAACCCTCACCGCCATGAGCCTCGTGTTCGCCCTGTTCAGCCTCAACCCCGCCCCCTTCTGCCTTCTGGACGAAGTCGACGCCCCGCTGGATGACGCCAACACCTCGCGTTTCTGTAACCTGGTCAAAGAAATGTCGGCGCAAACCCAGTTCCTCTACATCTCCCACAACCGCCTGACCATGGAAATGGCGGAACAACTCATCGGCGTAACCATGCAGGAAAAAGGCGTGTCGCGCATCGTTGCCGTAGATGTAAAACAGGCGTTGGAAATGGCGGAAACTTAGAAATCGCAGATATTGCCTGTCCTAACACTGCCTATAATTTGAACATTATTTCAAATATTGAGGAATTTTTGATAAAGACTTACTCCCGATTGATTTTTCAAACCATGCTTTTATGCAGCCTTGCAACATGTGCCGCACCAATGGAATACCAATTGGACAAAGCAATGGGGGAACGGGATATGACGACACCACACCCATATTCGACCTAGCCTATGAGGTTCTGCAAGAACGTTGCGCGGGCGATGCAGACAGGTCTGGCTGCCTGAACAACCAACCCGAATCTGTGGTTGTCCGCCACCGTGGCAGACGCTATAAAGCCTACCCTGGCACCTGCGCCATATTTGGCTGCCAACGCGGCTGCGTAAAATGTGATTGACATAAAGAACACCAATCAGCGTTCCCGCCACATCAGATAATCCCTCAAGGGAGGGACGGGAGGATTCAGGCAGTGGGGGCAGATACCCGTAACATCTTCGTCATCAAATTCTTCAATATGCCAAGCATTCGGATCAAACCTTGCCTGTTGCATCACGGCTTGTGCCAGAGCCTGTTGTTGGACGACATCGAAATCAAAGCGGGCAAGGATTTCGTTTAGCAACTCATTTTCCGCAGAACTAAATTTCCCGATTTGCGTAAGGATGATGCGGACATAATCCGCATTGTTGATTTTCTGTTCCAACAATAATCGCATAATGAGCCTTTCTAATTGTTTTTTGAATATATGGCAAACCCGCCATATGCCGCAGCCGTTCTCCGCATCAGCGCAATAAAGCAGCCAAACGGCGGCTGTTTTCTATCAAACCGAAATCGCAACCGTCAATATCCAACGCGCAATCCATAATCAACAGGTTCTGCGGGCGGCCTTTATGCAGGCTCAGGCGGAGTTTGGCAGGGGTAAAGGGCAGGCGGCGGACAGCGGCAAATTCGGCTGCACGATGGTTCGCGGTTTCTATGGTGCGACAAAACGCCACATCCAAATGAAACACACGAACGCGCAATACAAGGATGCGGGCGGCAAACCAATCGGCCTCGTCCGTAAAGGCGGCAGGGCTTGGCCGGCCGAAATCGTGCCGCGATGCGGCGATTAGTTGTGCCGTGGCGCGGATTTGCGGCAAAAGGGACTCGGATACGGCCGCACCGCGAAATTCGGGCAGGGCGCAGGCCAGCAGGTCGGGACGGTGGGCGTTGCCGTCGGCCAGCAGGCGGCAGCAACGGAGTGGTTGGACTGCCGGGAATTTGGCTTTTTGTAAGGCGGTGTGCATTTCGATCTCCTGAAAATTTGTTTTCAGGCGGCCCGCGCTTTTACCGGAAAAACCAAAGCCGCCTGTATGATGAAACGGGCGGCTTTTTTGGCTGTTGCTTAATTTTACGCAGACGCACAAAGATACCGCTCGCATGAGCAGTACCAATAAAAATAAACGGCGGCGTATATATTTTGCATTATGTCGTTCACAATAAAATAGAGTGAGGAATGGGCAGAATCTAAACGGTTTGCCTGCATCTGTCAAGCATTCTTTCAAACACAAGACAAAATATATTTATTCCCCTCGGTTGATTTGGCGCACGGCGGCATTGATGCCTTGCGACAGCGACTGCACCATGGCGGGATAGCCGTCCCCTATTTGCGGGGTATTCGCCACAAAGCGGCGGCTGCCGTTGCCGTTTCTCAAATAGCCTGCCACAAGGGTTTCCCCCTGCCAGCTTCCGCTGAAGTCCTCAATATATATGGTAACAACATGACTGGAAGAACTTTGATGGGCGGGCACGTAATAACGGATTGGGTTGCCCGCGCGGTTTAATTCGTTACTCAAACGCGAGGCCAGTGCCTGTTCCAGCGGCTGCGCCCATAAATGGCCATGTGCCAGATTCAGTTGTCCGTCTGCCGGGCGGTAACCCAAACCGCCCCGATTTAAAGGTTCGGCCAATATCACGCGCACGGCGGTTTCCGTCTTGCCTCTCGTCTGTTCGGGCATGATGAAGCTGCTGTTCGGCAAAGTATGGTAGACGGGGGAGGGGTTCGATGCACATGCAGCCAGCAGCAGGACGGCGGTTGTCAGCAGGGTTTTTCGCATGGTGAAGGCTCTAGCATAAAAGCGGCATTATATAATCAAACGGTTGCAACGGTGTTGCTTTATCCCTCATACAATTGCCTTCTCACTGTAGTATGGAAGGGGTTAATTAATGATGTTTGCTTAAAAAAACTGTTCTAATCATTAAGGAAATTTCAATGAACAAATTAATTACTTTTCTGATCTCCGGTTACATTGGTGGCGCAGTTTGTCTATTTATCCATTTAAAATTTCTGCATTTGTTTTTCAAATTCATTTCGTCCAGTAATGTATATAATGATGCATACACCACTGGTTATATGCTGGGGATGGCTATTGTTTGACCCATAAGTCAATTCAGAACAACTACTTGGGTTTTAATTATGGCTTTTATAATCGCTTGCTGGGTTACATTTTCAGAAAAAATTAGCCAAATAGTCGAAGAAGCTAAAGAAGAAGTTGAAAGAGAGGAAAAAATAAAAAAGTCGCTGGAATTAAGGCAAAAACAGGAAGCCGAACAGGCTGAAAGGGGACAACCTGTAAAGCAGGCAAAACAGGAAACAGACATCCCCGATAAAAAATAAAGCAAAGCGGCCTGCCGAAAACAGGCCGTTTTGTTATTTCACACCGCATCCAACACATCCCGAAGTTTCTGCAAGGTTTCCCAAGCCTCCCGCTTCAATGCCGGATGGCTTAGCAATGTGGCAGGATGGGGGATAATGAAACAAGGCAGCCCGCCGCACATCTTTTCCAACAAATCGGATTGTTCGGGCTGGCCGAAATAGCGGTCGAGCAGCAATATGGCGCGGGCGGCGCACAAATCCCTTTCCGCCTGCAGGCGCGGCAGGGAAGCGGCCATCTGTTCCGGCATAAAGCTGAACGACAATTTTTCCAACCAGAAAGTACGGTGTGCATCTGCCGGCTGCAAACCGATGGCCGCCAACATCTTATCGAACAACACCCCGTCCCCGCCGCTCAACGGTCTGCCTGCCAACACGTCCGCAGGCGAAGGGCAGACGGACACGGCCATTATCACGGCCGGCGCGACAAGCCCCTGCATCCTACGGCGGTAATCGTCTGCCGTCTCGGCCTGCGGTTTGTCGGCAGAAACCGTTTCGGCAACGGGCGGACGGTAACTGCCCACCGCCGCCAAAACGGCCTCCCGTGCCGAACCGCCGGATTTTATTTTGCCCGCAACGGCGGAACCGGGGTTTTCCGGCCGTTTGTCGGGAGAAACGGCCGGCTTCGGGATGGCGGCTTCGGCAGGCGGTTTGGCCGGAAGTCCGGCGGTTTGGCCGGACGGCCTTACCTTCGCACCCTGCTTCAGCCACATAACCCCCAATTCCAAAGCCTCATGCAAATACAGATAACGGCTGCTTAACATATCTTCTCCATCAATACCGCGTCTTCCCGACTGCCGTCAGACAGCGGATAATAAGCCTTGCGACAGCCCGCATCGCTAAAACCGTGTTTGCGGTACAGCGACCGTGCCGCCGTATTGGAAGCCCTTACCTCCAACAACAGGCGGCGCACTCCCGAAGCCGAAGCCGCGTCAAGCCAAAATGCCAACAAAGCCGACGCACGGCCTTGGCGGCGGAATTTTGATGCGGTGGCAATCAGGTGCAGTTCCGATTCGTCCAATACCGTCCGCCAAACAATAAAGGCGGCCGCATCCCCCCTCCCCCCGCACGATAAAAACACACAATCATGCGGCGAATCCAGCACCGCCCGAAACTGTCCCGCCGTCCACGGCGACGGATTGCCCTGCCTGTCGATTGCCGACAACTGCGGCAAATCGTCTTCCGTTGCCCGCCGAATCACGACAACCCCTTTCTCGCAGCCTGTTCGGCGGCGGTCAGGGCGATTTTGTCGCGCACATACAGCAGCCCGGCATGGGCGGCATCGCAGGCGGGGTAAGCGCCGCCAAAGGCCAAATCCAACAGGCCGGCGGCAGTGGGCATCTGCGGCAAACCGTCAAAGGGCGGTTTGTCGGCAAGCGCAAAGGCATTACCCGCCCCCCCAGAAAATACAACCCCTTCAGGCGGCACAATTTCGGCCGCCCTGCCGACACAATAAGGCGAAAGGCGGCGTCTGTTCAATGTATCGAACCACACATAAAACACTTCGCCCATACGCGCATCCACCGCCGCCAGCACACCGCCGCCCGACACCTGGCAAGCCACCGCATCCAGCGATGGAACGGCAATCAGCGGCGTATCAAACGGAACGGCCAACCCCTGCACCACACCCGCGCCGATACGCAGGCCGGTAAACGAACCGGGCCCTTGCGCGTACACCAGCGCACCCAAATCGGCGGCAGAAATGCCTGCCTGTGCAAACAATGCGGCAATCTGCGGCAAAATCAGGCCGGATTGCCCGCTGCCGACATCCTCGTGATAAAGCAGGGTCTCGCCGTTTACGCGCAAAGCCAGGGAAAGGAAGGACGTACCGGTATCGACAGCCAGCACGGGACGGGAAAAATCAGGCGGCATGATATTTTGGGATCCGTTATAAAAACCGGCAGATATTATCCCACATCGTCCGATGGCGGGAAAACGCCGCATAAAGGCAAAGCCGCCTGAAAGGCGGCAAACGCTTTCAGACGGCTTTCAAAACCCCAAAAAACTACACAAACTGCGCCTTACCGAAGCGTACGAAAGGCAGCCTGATCACCTTCACACCGACTTCTTTGCCGCGCAGCGACACCTTGGCGCAATTGCCGGAAAAATCCGCGGGCACACGCGCAAAAGCCACCGACTGCTTCAAAGTTGGCGAAAACACGCCGCTGGTAACCAGCCCCCTGCCCTGTTCGGTCAGCACCTCCATACCGGCGCGCAGCACGCCGCCTTTTTCCAGCAGCAGGCCGACCTGTTTAAACGGCACGCCTTGTTCCTTTTGCACCAACAGCGCGGCTTTGCCGACAAAATCGCGGCCTTCGTCCTTCAAATCGACCGTCCAGCCCATACCGGCCGACAAAGGCCCCGTATCATCATCCATATCCTGGCCATACAGGTTCATCCCGGCCTCAATCCTCAGCGTATCGCGCGCGCCCAAACCGCAGGGCTGCACGCCTGCCTGCTGCAGGGCATTAAAGAAACCTTCGGCCTCTGCGGCGGGCAAAATGACCTCCACCCCGTCCTCGCCGGTGTAGCCCGTTCTGGCGACAAACCAATCCGCGCCCAAATCCGCGCCCTGAAACGGCTTCAACCCGTTTACCGTTTCCGCCCATTCCGGCCTGACGGACAATACCTTACCGACCGCATCGGGGCCCTGCACCGCCAGCATTGCCAAATCATAACGCGGATTGAACATAATCCCGAAAGGATCGCCGACCTTATGAAACTGAGCCGTGTCCTTATCGCGGGTTGCCCCGTTGGAGACGATACGGTAACGGGTTTCCTCGTCATTGGTACGGTAAACAATCAAATCATCAATCACACCGCCGCGGTCATTGAGCATGGTCGAATACAGCGCCTTGCCCGTAAAGCCCAACTTCGCGACATCATTGGCCAACAGCCGGCGCAAAAAATCCTTGGCGTTCGCGCCGGCGATATCCGTAACCAGCATATGCGACACATCAAACATCCCTGCCGACCGGCGCACCGCATCGTGTTCGGCCACCTGCGAACCATAATGCAGCGGCAGCGACCATCCGGCAAAATCCACCAGCTTGCCGCCTGCGGCCTGATGAGCCCGATAAAAAGGCGTCGTTTTCAAAGTCATTTCATTTCTCCTTGGCTGCAATAAATGCAGGGGCGATTATATAGCCAAACAAACCGCAAAAGATACGGGATACCGTATCAAAAACAATACCGTTTGGAAGATTGCAGCCCTCTGGCAAAAGGTTTAAAGTGTTATTAATAAAGCACGGCCCTGTGTGCCGCCCTACCAAACAAGAAAGAACCAATCCGGCGGTTGAGGGACATCATTCCGATCACCAATAAAAAAGGACACGACATGACGACACAAATCACCTTGGACAAAACCGACTTGAAAATCCTACAGGTATTGCAGCACAGCGGGCGGCTGACCAACGTAGAACTGTCCGAACGGGTCGCACTGTCGCCCTCGCCGTGCCTGCGCCGCCTGAAACAACTTGAAGATGCGGGCATCATCCGCCAATATGCCGCCCTGCTTTCGCCGGTTGCCGTAAAACTCGGCCTGCAGGCCTTTATCCGCGTTTCGATAGACAAATCGGCCGAATCGCGCCACCGTTTTGCCGACGTGGTGCAAAACTGGTCGGAGGTATTGAGCTGTTTTGCCCTGACCGGCGAAACCGATTACCTGCTGCACACCTTTTTCCCCGACATGAACGCCTTTTCACATTTCGTACTCGACACCCTGCTTTCCACGCCCGGCGTGCAAGACGCACAATCGAGTTTCGTACTGAAAGAAATCAAAAACACCACTGCCCTGCCGCTGTCTCACCTGCAACCCACACTCTAAACCTCGGGATAGCCGGCCAACCCATCATCTCCCTAACAACCTATCCGGACAAACGATATATGGGGCTGCGCTTCATGCACAGCCCTGCGCGTTGACAAATTTGATAAAGCTTATCTAATACATTCAGGCCGTTTTTCGACCGTTTATATAAAAAATGAATAATACATCATCAAGTACGGTATCATCTGCGAACAGTAAGGCAACCTGCTGGAATCTTTGTTTGCAGATAGGCGCAAACAAAGCCTTGCAACAGTCCGAACCTCATCGTTTAAATCAGGTTTGCAGACAGTTTTTCTACTCGCTTAAACATTGCCGGGCAACCGAAAAACACGGTATCGGCAAATATTATAGGAGCAGCATCATGAATATCAACAATATCGAACATATCGATGAAGAAGAAGACATCATGATTTTGGGGATGGAAGACATACGGACGGCGGCACCATACAGGGAGCTGGATTTCTTCCAAACAGTCGAAACCAGACTTACCCAACCTTACACCGCTTTCGCAGCCTACCGCCGCATGACGGGCAGGCCGCCGAAATGGCTGATCAACCTATATAAAATCTGTAATACCGTTTACCGCCCCTTCAGCAAACACCCCGTCGATTGTTTCGGCGTGCCGCTGCCCATCGAACCCGAAGTGGGCGATATCTTGCATTTCTTCACCATTGACGAGATTTCCGACAACCGTTTGGTTTTAACGGCCGAAGACAGGCGTTTGGACATCGTAACCGACATACGGATTGAAAACGAAGGCAAAACCCTGTCCTTGACCACATCCGTTAAAACCCACAACCTATCGGGCAAAATCCATATGTTGCCGATTGCCCTGATGCACGAATCCATCGTGAAGAGCCTGTTCCGCAATTTGCGGACACCCAAAAAAAATACCTGACAACCGGTTTCTTTTAAATCAAAGCCACTTCCCATACAAGTGGCTTTTAATTTAAGCCAAACAAAATACCGTCTGGAAAAATCTATCCGCAAAAAACAACCTATATTGTTATAATATCAATAATTTTATTATTATTATTCAATTTATTCAATCTACTAACTTGTTTTTCTAAATAATTATCTTTAGTATTACAGTCTTTCAGAACAACTTCCCGTGCTACCAAAATATTTTATCAACACACAAGACAGTCCGGCGGCATATGAAGCGCGGCTTGGAGTTTTGCCCTATCGGGAAAGAACGGGATTTCAGCCATTAAGGAAGTTTCAATGAAGAAGATACCTGCTATCTTTCTAAGACCATTGTTTACCATATTGGGAGGGGTATTTTTTATCTTGGGTATATTGGGCGTTTATCTGCCCGGCCTGCCGGCTACGCCCTTTATCCTGCTGGCGGCTGCCTGTTGGGCGGAGGCCTCGCCCGCTTTTCACCGCCGGCTGCGGCAGCACCGCTTTTTCGGCCCGATTATCGAAAACTGGGAAACCCGCCGGGCCGGGCCGCGCCGCGCAAAATATCTGGCCTATATTACCATGACCATCTCCTGCATTATGTTGTGGTGGCGGTTTCCCATTCATCAATGGTGGCTGCCCGCATCGGTCAGTGTCATTTGCGTGTGCAATGCCGTCTGGATGGCGCGGCTGCCCGACGCCTGATTATTTTAGCCGCTTCCGCGTCAGCCTAATCTTTACACATTCCCCCTCCGTCAATACAGGGCAATTCCGCCACCGGTTCGCTGCGCGACTGCCCCTCGTACACCACCCACGGCCGCCGTCCGTCCGCAGTATTGGCCAAAACGGCCGTGCTGCCCAATAAGTGTCGCGCCACCCATTTGGCAGGAAATGCCCTCGTGTCCCCGCTACGGTTGGCTGCCAAAATTTCGGGGACTTTTTCTTCATCATCCAATAAAAACAGCCACGCATCGGGCTCTTTTTCATGTATCGCGCGGGCTGCAGCCACCAAACCTTCCCGATTTTCCGGTCTAGGTATCACCACATAGAGATAACGAAAACCGTTTGGCGCGCGAAATTCGCCAACCGTTTTCCACAACGGGACGGTTGAGGCCGAAATCGGTTCGGATGACGCGGACAATCCAGCCGACGGTTTGGATTCGGACGGATTTTCAGGCGGCCGGCCTTCGCAGGCGCACAATACGGCAACCAGGCATAACAATGAAAAACGCGATAACGACATAGCATCCTCCGATTCAAAATCAACTGGGAGAAATCAAAAGATCTTTGCCTTGTCCCACTATATTCCTTCAACACACATGGCCGCACATCAGGTACAGCCCCGTATGTCGCCCTACCGGAAGGGGTTGGTTACCCCCTCCCAAGTAAATTTTAATTCTACCGCCATGAAGGGCGGGGTTTCAACCATTAAGGGAACCCTGATGAAAAACAAAGCCGCCTGAAACAATTTTCAGACGGCTTGCAACACGGCGCCACAAATCAACCGGTCAGTTGGCGGGTAATCAACTTTTTCACCGGCGGCAGGTTATTGCTGGCGCGCAAAACCAAATTACGCAGCAGTTTGGCCGGGGCGGCTTCGTTGGTGAACAATTTTACCATTGCATTTGTGCCGTGATAGAGCGGGCGGGTGTTGAGTTGATGTTTGGCATTGTAACGTTCCAGCAGCGAAGCCGCACCGATGTCTTTGCCCGAATTGGCCGCCTGAAGCACCAATTTTCCCAAAATATCCGCACTTTCCAGCCCCAAGTTGAATCCGTGCGCCGTAACGGGGTGCATGCCCACGGCCGCATCGCCGATCAGTGCCGCGCGCACCGCATAAAAGCGGCCGGCATGCACGCCGACCAGCGGATAAGTATGCAGCGTGCCGACTTTTTCCATTTTGCCCAATTTGCCCTTCAACTGTTTTTCCAGGTCGGCGGCCAGCTCTTCGGGCGACAGGGCCAACAGCGCGCCGGCCTTATCGCTGTCGATGGTAACCACGCAGTTGGTCAGATGTTCCTCCAAAGGCAGCAGCGCCAGCGTGCGGCCGTATTGGAAAAACTCAACGGCGGTATGGCCGTTGGACAGCTCATGCTTAAAGCGGCAAACAATGACCGTGCGGCCGAAATCGTGCATATCGGCGGGAATGCCGACTTGGCGGCGGGTTTGCGAAAAGCGGCTGTCTGCGGCCACCAGCAGGCGCGCATTGAGCCTTTCCCCGTTATCCAACAGCACCTGCGCGCCTTCGGGCGTGGTTTTGGCTTCGGTAACGCCGACGCCGGCCAAAATCTTCACATTGGGCTGTCCGGCCACCGCCTCATAGGCGGCGCGGCGGATATTATGGTTGGAAATCAAATTGCCCAAACGGTCGGTCGCACCGCCGCGCGCCTGTGTGGGCTGCGGGAAATAAAGCCGATAAGACGAAGAACCGTTCCATACCTGCGCGTCCTTCAACTGATAAATCTCATTTGCCGGCACGCGCTGCCAAATGCCCAAACGCTCCATAATTTCCTTCGACAGGTGCGTCAGCGCGATTTCGCGGCCGTCATAAGACGGATGCCGGATACTCTCTATCGGACTTTTCTCAACAATCGTAATGTTCAGACTGCTGTTGGCCAACGTGCGGGCAAAACACAAACCGGCAGGGCCCGCGCCGACAACGATAATATCTGAATATTGGCTCATCGTGATTCTCCATAATTGACAGGCCGGCCGTTACCGCTGGGCGGCTTTTGTCCGGCGGCAGGGGGTTTCAACCGAAAACGGCAACTGCGGTAATCATCATATTTTTGACCGACACCACAGCGGCTTACTGGCAACTTTGCCATGTTTCGGGACATTTTAAGCAATTCGGCAGGACGCTGCAATCGGCGGCAGGCATATCCTGAGCCGGACCTTATTGTTACACTTTCCCATTTATTCGACTATACTTCGCGCTTTCCAATCCGCCAAACAGAAACACATAATATGTCCCTGCAAAAATACCCCGCCCCCACCTATCTGCAACGCCTGAAAATCGCCCTGCAATACCTGATGCCGCAACAGCCCCTGACCCGCTTGGCCGGCTGGCTGGCCGAACGCCGCTGGGGCGGGATTACCCACATCGCCATACAGATCTTTGCCGCCCGATACCGTATAGACTGGCACGAGGCCGCCCTAAGCCGGCCGGCAGACTACGCCACCTTTAACGAATTTTTCATGCGCCGCCTGAAAGACGGTGTCCGCCCGATAGACAATAATCCGCGCACCCTGTGCCTGCCTGCGGACGGCAAAGTCAGCGAGGCGGGCAAAATCGGGCAAGGCCGCCTATTGCAGGCCAAAGGCCACCACTTCGGCCTGACCGGCCTGCTGGCGGGAGACGAACGCCTGGCCGCCGAATTTGACGGCGGGCAATTCCTCACCACCTACCTGTCCCCGCGCGATTACCACCGTGTCCATATGCCATGCGATGCCGCCTTGCGCCGGATGATTTATGTTCCGGGCGAACTGTTTTCGGTCAATCCTTTTCTGGCCGCCCACATTCCCGACTTGTTTTCCCGCAACGAACGCGTCATCTGCATATTCGATACCGAATTTGGCACGATGGCGCAGATTTTGGTCGGCGCGACCATTACCGCCAGCATCAGCACATCATGGGCGGGCGTCATCAACCCCCCCCGCAGCCGCGAAGTGCGCCAATGGCATTACGGAAGCGGCGGCGCATCCCCTATCAAACTGCAAAAAGGGCAGGAAATGGGGGCTTTCCGCCTGGGTTCGACGGTCATCAATTTGTTTCCGGCAAATGCCGTGCGTTTGGACGGCCGTCTGAATGCGGGTGCGGAAACCCGCATGGGTGCGCCGATGGCAGAACGCATCTGACCGCGAGAAAAGCCGCCCGACCACCTTGGGTTTGGGCGTCTGAAACTGCGTCATCCGCAATAAAAATCTTTCACAAACAAAATATTACATATATTTATGAATTTTTCGACACAGAATTTGGCTATATAATCCCGGCCGCTTACCCGATATGACGAAAAATAAGGAATACCATGTCCCGCACCCTGCAAGAACTAAACGGCATTACCCTTTTGGGCAGCCAAAAAACCGAATATAACAGCGAATACGCCCCCGAGGTGCTTGAGGCCTTTGACAACAAACACCCCGATAACGACTATTTCGTCAAATTTGTCTGCCCCGAATTTACCAGCCTGTGCCCCCTTACCGGCCAGCCCGATTTTGCCACCATAATCATCCGTTATATTCCCGATATCAAAATGGTGGAGAGCAAATCCCTGAAACTCTACTTATTCAGTTTCCGCAATCATGGCGATTTCCATGAGGACTGCATCAATATCATCATGAAAGACCTAATCACATTGATGAACCCGAAATATATCGAAGTATTCGGCAAATTTACCCCCAGGGGCGGCATTGCGATACACCCCTTCGCCAACCACGGGCGAAAAGGCACACCGTTCGAACAGATGGCGCGGGAACGGTTATTTAAACATGATATGCAATGTTTCAACACATAGGGCGCAGTCCCGCCTGACAACATTCGGCAGCACAAACCTGCCGAAACAGTTTGCAGACGGTTCGATGCCGTTGGCAAACGCAATAGGAATCCCCCGTATGGATGCGGGGGATTCCTACTGAGACTGTTGCAAAACTTGGCTATGGCAATCTTTGAGCCGGTTTAATCCGCGTTTCCATTCAGGCAGCAGGTTGGCAATTTTTGCGTAGCTGAATTTGAATGACTTATCGGCCTGTTAAATTTAATTCACTATATCATTAGACGGGTAGTGTTGAATACAAGCAGCGCGATGTGCCCGATATACAGATAGGGAAACGCCAAAAACCATAAGTGCCAATCCTGATAACCTCGCCCGCTGTCTGCGTTGCCCTGCACGAAGGGTGTGATGCCTTGCACGACAAACAGCCAGCCGAACAGCAGCAGGGTGATGCTGATGCGGCTTGGCAGGCGGGAGAAAATACGCTGCCGGCGAGCTACAAGCGTTATCAATTTTGGTGGGAAATGCTGGGCTATCCGGCCTTCTGCGCCACAGTGGTACTATATTTCCTGATGGTGTTGAAGCCGATGTAGGCTATGTGCAGGCTGCCTGAAAACACAAGCACATTACCAACGCCAGCCGTAGCGTTTTTTCATCCGCCTGTACCGTTCGCGTGCATC
>CAUVCE010000015.1:0-19027 GCA_963550425.1 uncultured Neisseria sp. | reverse complement strand
CGGCTTCGAAGTTTTCGATGATGCCGTTGTGGACGACGGCAATCATGCCGCCGGAAATGTGGGGGTGGGCGTTAGGCTCGGTTACACCGCCGTGGGTTGCCCAGCGGGTATGGCCGATGCCGATGTGGCCGGAAAGCCGTCTTTCTTTGGCTGCCTGTTCCATTAGCGCGACACGGCCGACACGGCGGATGCGCTTGATGCCTCCTTCCGTATAAACGGCTATACCCGACGAGTCGTAGCCCCGATATTCAAGGCGTTTGAGACCGTCGGTCAGAAAATCGACCACATTGTGGTTGGCGCGGATGGCGCCGACGATACCGCACATATAAGTTCCTTAGTATCAAAAAAACGGAAAATATGACATGGCTTGTCTTTCAAACCATGTGTCCCACAGATTTGGAAAGGGTTTCCCCCCCTCCAAACAGACCCGGATTCTATCGCTCCAAAGGGCTATTTTGCAAAGGCCTCAAGCCGTCTGAAAACCTTGAATCAGGTTTCAGACGGCTTTGAACCTATATCAAAAACCCGGCCATATCTTTCGGCCACACTATTTAATCGAATAACCTTCCAGCTCTTTGGCTTTTTCCTCAAACGCCTTGGTCAGGCACGCTATTTCGGCCAATTGTGACTGTGGGTCGTTATTTTGCCGTTCGCATTGGGACATGGCCTGTTTTTCAAAAACGGCGCGTTTGAAATTCAACTGTGCGGCGATGTCTTCGGGAATGGCCTCTTCGGCCAAGACCAGCCGGTCATATGCCTTTTTTGCCTTTTTCTTTGCGTCTTTGATTAAATCTTCCGACATGGCGGATTGGATGGTTTTCAATTCCGACAGACGGGCATTGACTTGTTCAATACTGCAATTGACCTGCTCGATTTTCTGTTCAGTCTCATTATCGGATACGTCTTTCCCGCGCTGTTCGCATTCCGCTTTCTGCCGCGAGTTCCAGGCGGTCTGTTCGGCCTGCAGCTTGTCCTGAACCGATTTGGGCATGGCGTTCCAATAAGCGTTGATTTCCGCGAGGGCGGCTTTTTGTTTGGCTTTGGCCTCTTCCAACTCGGCGGCCAATTTCGATTCCGCCTCGATGGCGGCCTGTTCGTTTTCAATCCTCTCCTGTTCGCGTTCGGCCTCTTCGCGCGCGCGGGCTTCCTTGAGCGCGTTGTTCAACGGGTCTTTCAACAGGGCGAAGGTAACCAGCGCCTTGATCGGTTCGATTACCGTATTGGTATTGTTGAGCGATACGATGAAAGTCTTATTGTCGTCGGTCATCTGTATGTTGTAACCGATTTCCCTGCTGTAATAAGGGGCTTCGCGGCGGTAATCCAGCTCGAAGAAATCGACGCTGTTTTTATTGTTGAGGAGGTTGTTTGTCGCCGTTGCGCGGCTGATGATGTCGTCCGGTATATCCAACTGCATGGTGGCGCGGCACTGCATGGTATTGCCGCCGGATATTTTTTCCATGGTGCGGACATCGTTGAGCTTTATCTTGATGCTTGCGGCCATATTGCGGATTTTGTCGATATTTAAATCCTTCATGGCATCCGTGCCGCGCAGTTCCGCATTATTTTCCAATGCCGCATAAACCTGTTTTTCCACGTTTTCGCGCACGATTTTTTCAATCATCGAGCCGGTTTCCTCACTGGAGCAGGAGGCGGGGTTTTTATTGTTGCAGGCGCTCAGGGCAAGGGCCGCTAAAATCGGCAGGCAGATTGTCTTCATCAAAAATTCCTTAACGGTTGAAACAGTAGTGGTGTAGGGGCTGTTTTGGCGGGGGCGGCAACACATGGGGCAGCATTTTATGAGCCGCCCCGTTTTACTTCCCGCCGCAACCGGACGATGCCTTTTATCGGGTTGTCGGGAAGGTTTGCCATGGTTTTAAATATGCGGATATTATCATAATTTAACATTTGTCGCGGTTTTGTTTCAAACCGGCGGGGCGGCATTTTATTTTTCCAGCCAAATCATGCTGGCCATGCGCCCGGTTTGGCCGTCCCTGCGGTATGAAAAGAAAGTTTCCCGCTCCAATACGGTGCAGTGCGTGCCGCCGTATGTTTGGGTAACGCCTGCGCCTTCCAACACCAGCCGCGCCAGCAGGTAAATGTCGGCCAAATATTTTCCGCCTCCTATGGGGGTGAAGGCCTGCCCGGCGTGCGGCAGGGAAGGAAGGAATGTTTCTTTCACATCTTCGCCCACCTCGAAGGCATCCGGGCCGATGGCAGGACCCAGATAGGCCATAATCCCGCTTGGCGGCACATTCATGGCCCTTACGGTGTTTTGCAAAATGCCGCCGGCCAAACCGCGCCAACCGGCATGGGCGGCGGCAACGACCGTGCCGGCAAGGTCGCAAAATAAGACGGGAAGGCAATCGGCGGTCATCACGGCGCAGGCGGCCTGCCCGCCGCCGTCTACCGAGGCATCGGCTTGGGGCGTATTGCCCAAAGCATCTGCCGCGCGGACAACAATATTGCCGTGTGTCTGATGCAGATAGGCGGGTGCAACGGGCAGGGCGGCGCGGATGATGGCGCGGTTTTGCGCTACCCGCCCGGGCAGGTCGCCGACATGCGCGCCGATGTTCAGGCTGTCATAGGGCTCCTGGCTGACCCCCCCGTTGCGGGTGCTTATCAGGGTTTTGACGTGCGGAGGGGCGGGCCAATCGGCATGGAGGAAGATGTCGCCGGGTTTGCTTGGGTTGATTATCTGCATCGGCGTGCCTTCGTTTGTCGGTTGCGGGGTTCGGGCGGCCTGTGATTTTCCGCCACCCAAACGGCTTTATTCTTTGGCATAAATAATTTCGACATCATAGTCGTCTTCGTTCCAATCGTCGTCATCGTCGTCAAGTTTGCCGCGCCATTCTTCTTCGCGGCTGAGCGGGGAGTCGAGGCCGCTTTCCAGCCGCAATACGGACAGCAGGCGGTAAATATCCTGCGGCAGCGGGGCTTCAAACTGCATTTCTTTGCCGCTTTGCGGGTGGATGAAAATCAGGAGGCAGGCGTGCAATGCCTGCCGTGCCAACGCCTTGATTTCGGTTTTTACCGTGTCGGAGCAGGGATGGCGCGGGTTGCCGTAAACGGGGTCGCCCGCCAGAGGATGCTTGGCCTCGCGCATGTGGACGCGGATTTGGTGGGTGCGGCCGGTTTCCAACGCGCATTCGATGTAGCTGTGCGCCCGGTAGCGTTCCAAGACTTTGACGTGGGTAACGGCTTCTTTGCCGCCGAATTTTACCACCGCCATTTTGACGCGGTTGTGCGGGTCGCGTCCGATTTGGGTTTCGATTTTGCCGTCGAACGGCACGATGCCGTCGGCAATGGCACGGTAGATGCGTTTGACGGTGCGGGTTTGCAGTTGTCGGACAAGGTGGTTTTGCGCGGGCAGGGTTTTGGCCACGACCATCAGCCCGCTGGTGTTTTTGTCCAAGCGGTGGACGATGCCTGCGCGCGGGATGTTTTGCAGCGCGGGGCAGTGCGCCAAGAGGCCGTTGAGCAGCGTGCCGGACCAGTTTCCCGCCGCAGGGTGGACGACCAGCCCGGCGGGTTTGTTCAAGACGATGACGCTGTCGTCTTCGTATATGATGTCCAAATCCATGGCTTCGGGGGTGAAGGCCAGGGTTTCGTTGCTTTCGCGGATTTGCACGGCCAGCTTCTCGCCGCCGATGAGTTTGTCTTTCGGCTTGGCCGGTTTGCCGTTTACCGAAACCGCACCTTCTTTAATCCAGTCGGCCAGCCGCGAGCGGGAGTAGTCGGGCAGCAGTTTGGCCAGCGCGGCATCCAGCCTCATGCCGGCATATTCGGGGGTTACGGTTAAATTTAGGCGGGTTTCCGCTGCGGGGGATGACGAAAAATCAAAATCATCGTTATAATCGGCAGCATTTTCAAAGGAAGAGTTCTGCATGAAAAAGATTCTTTTAGTTGCCGCATTGAGTGCGGTATTGGGCGGTTGCGCCGGTACGGGTACGGTTGATAAGGACGCGCAAATTACCCAGGATTGGTCGGTGGAAAAATTATACGCCGAAGCGCAAGACGAATTGAACAGCAATAATTATACCCGTGCTGTCAAACTGTATGAACTTTTGGAATCGCGTTTCCCGCAGGGGCGTTATGCCCAGCAGGCGCAGTTGGACACGGCTTACGCTTATTATAAAGACGAAGAGCGCGAAAAGGCCTTGGCGGCGGTGGAACGTTTCCGCCGGCTGCACCCGCAACATCCGAATATGGATTATGCCTTATATTTGAAGGGCTTGATTCTATTTAATGAGGACAAGTCGTTTTTGAACAAAATGGCTTTGCAGGATTGGTCCGACCGCGACCCGAAGGCCAACCGCGAGGCTTATCAGACTTTTGCCGAGTTGGTGCAGCGTTATCCGCAAAGCAAGTATGCGGCCGATGCTTCGGAACGGATGGCCAAATTGGTCGATGCGCTGGCGGGGCATGAGATCGCGGTCGCACGTTATTATGCCAAGCGGGGTGCGTACCTTGCCGCCGCCAACCGCGCGCAGAATATCGTAACGGGCTTTCAAAATACCCGCTTTGTCGAGGAGGCATTGGCGATTATGGAAATGTCGTATCAAAAGCTGGGGCGCACCAAGCTGGCCGAAGACACCCGACGCGTATTGGCGCAGAATTTCCCGCAAAGCCCGTATTTGAAACATACTTGGAAGGAAGAAGCCGCGCCGTGGTGGCGTTATTGGAAATAGGTTTTTTACCGGTCGGACGCAGGATGTGAATCCTGCGTTTTTTTCGGCGGCCTTGATTGTGCCGCATTTATCCGGCCACAAGCGACCAGGCGGTACTGCCGCCAGCACGCATCGGTATCAGCCTGCCTTCGCCGTAGGGGATGCTGTCGGGAATGCGCTGCGGCTGTTTGACCAGCGTGATTTTCCGCGTGTTGGACGGCAGGCCGTAGAAGCGCGCGCCGTTTTGTGAGGCGAAGGCTTCGAGTTTGTCCAACGCGCCCGCCCGTTCGAATGCTTCGGCATACAGTTCGATGGCGCTGGCCGCGCTGAACATGCCCGCGCAGCCGCAGGCGTTTTCTTTGGCCGATTGGGCGTGCGGTGCGGAGTCTGTGCCCAAGAAGAATTTGTGCGCCTTTTCGCCCGTTACGGCGGCCACAAGTGCCTGCCTGTGGCTTTCGCGTTTCAGCACGGGAAGGCAGTAGTGGTGCGGGCGCACGCCGCCGGCCAAGAGGTCGTTGCGGTTGAGCAACAGGTGCTGCGGGGTAACGGTGGCGGCCACGTTGTCGCCCGCGTCCGCAACAAGGCGGGCAGCCTCGGCAGTGGTGATGTGTTCGAATACGGTTTTGAGGTCCGGCACTTGCGCCAAAACGGGTTTCATCACGCGTTCGATAAAGGCGGCTTCGCGGTCGAAGATGTCGATTTCGGGGTCGGTTACTTCGCCGTGCACCAGAAAACGCATGTCTTGCGCGGCAATTTCGCGCAAAACAGGCAGCAGTTTGAATAAGTCGGTTACGCCGGAATCGGAGTTGGTGGTCGCGCCTGCGGGGTAGAGTTTGAAGGCGGCGATTCCGGCCGCTTTGGCTTCGCGGACAAGCTCGGGCGTGGCCTGGTCGGTCAGGTAAAGCGTCATCAGGGGCTCAAACATGCTGCCTGCGGGCAGGGCGGCGATGATGCGCCGTTTGTAGGCCAGTGCGTCGGCAACGCTGACGACGGGCGGTTTGAGGTTGGGCATGATGACGGCGCGCCCCATCTGGCGGGCGGTAAACGGTAGTACGGCTTTGAGTGCGCCGCCGTCGCGCAGGTGCAGGTGCATGTCGTCGGGTTGGGTGATGGTCAGGGTTTGCATGGCGGTTCTTTGGTTAGTGGTTTAGGGTCGAAGTATGTGTATTGATAGACAGTTTTTTTGTAGCGCGACTGATAGATTATAACTATAGTCAATTTAATATTTCAACATACAGGAATAATATACATAAAAAACGCAGCCCTATATGCTACCCTGATTTTCTTTAATCATGTCTGTAATTTTCTGCATAAAAGTATCGTAATCGTTGTAAATCACACCGCTGCCGAATGTTTCATTTCTGGATGTTTCCGTGAAATGTAGATTAACCGAATTTTTTAATTTCAAATATTTATCACGGTAATCATTTTTATTCTCTAGTTTGTCAATTATTGGTAAATCCACAACATACAGCAGCATTTTATCTGGCACATTTGCCTGAGTGGTACAGTCGTCTTCAGATAATTCGCGATATTTTTTAAGATGATTTGCGGAAATATGTTCCCATTTGGAAAACTCCCCCGAAGCTTTGTAATACGGCAACCGGCTGGGAATAATCAGAATCTGAAAATACGGTACACGGCGGCTACGGATATTCGCTGTTTCACCCAGCATATTCTCAAAATAATTATTGGCGTTCTGCGCGTAATTCTGCATAACGAATTTCACGGCAATACCGGCAACCGGCTGATTATTCCGAAATACGACAATATCAACATTTTTATCAATATACCGCCCGCTGATTTTGCCTTCTTTGCCTTTTCCGTAACCCAGCGATTGAACCGTGTACTCCTGTCCCAAACGTTCTGCCAAATCTGCCGCAACCGCACCGTGCAGGATTTTTAGTTTTTCGTTGCTGCGCGAATGGGTTTCCAAAAACTTAACAAATGAATCTTTCAGATAATCTAAGAAATCCCGGTTATTCATCCATTTCTCCTCTTTAAAACAAAGTATCCTGCCGAACGACCGATACGGCAAACTGCTTAATCTGTTTACTGGACAAAGCCTTGTAGCCGCCCGACATATCCTTGCCCGTCAGCCTTGCGTATTGAAGGAACTCGGGCGAAGCCAGTGCCTGCTCAGCAATCCGCCAATCGCTTTGGGGCGTTTTCTGCGTGATGAAAATGCCCGAATAGACCAACACATTTGCAGGCAGCCTGAAAAACCGCACGTTGCCGTTTATCAGCGTGCCGACAACGATTTTCTCGCGGTGCGATGTTTGCAAGCCCTGGCTGCGCCCGAATTCGAACCATTGCGCGTGCTTATCCAAATCGCGTTTCTGCAATTCTTCCTTGTGTTTCAGCAGATAGGCATAAGCCAGCGGAAACCGCTGCCGCAGTTCGGTTTCCCCGTATGCGGTGTAGCGTCCGTTTATCAGACAATAAGGAAACAGCACGGTTTCCATGTCTTCAGGCCGTCCTTGGTAGCGCGAACCCTTCACAATCGGGCGCAAAACGGCGGCTTCTACAATTTCGCCGTTAAATTCGCAAAATCCGTTGCCGATACATTTGGATTTGGCGATAAAGATTTTGTCGCGCAGCGTGGCAAAACCGTATTGCACATTGAAGAAATCCTGCATGGCACTGTGCGGCCGTTCGCGTATTTGGGCGAGAAAACGGCTGTTTTCTTTGCTGGAAAACGCCCATTTTTTACTGTCCAAACTGTCGAAGCGGATGCGGTTAAGTTCGCAAAAACCGCCCGAAATCAGTTCTTTATAGATAAAATCGGATTGTGCGTGCATTTGGTCGAACAAACTGATGGCGGTGTAGGTGGAATAGCCGTCAAAAACCTTATGCGATTTCAGGTCGTATAGCGCGGCGAGTTTGCCCTGCTGTTGCAAAAATTGGCGGAAAGCACGGTAGGACGTGTTGTGCAGAAAGCTGTTGGGCGTAATAAAACACAGCCTGCCGGCATCAGACAACATCAAAAACGCCATTTCAAAAAAAGCGAGATACATATCGGTCGTACCGACTGTAAAGCGAAATTCCCTTTTCAGCCGTTCCCGCACGGCCTTGTCCAAATTATGCAGGCGGATATAGGGGGGATTGCCCAAAATCCAGTCGAACCGTTTGGCGTATCGATGATACACATCCAGCGTATTCTGCCGGTAAACGCGCCAGTTTACCGCACAGCCGAGTTTGTCGGCGGCAAGGCGGTTTAAGTTGGCAAGACAGTCCCGACAGGCGGCAGTATCCAATTCTATACCGACCAGATATTCGCCCAATTCGGCAGCCGTTTGGTCTTCAGGCTGCCCCGCACCTTTTGCAGCCGCAATATAACGTGCCGCCATTTCGCACAAAAACGCCCCGTCCCCGCAGGACGGCTCCAAAGCATAACGGCGCAAAATACCTTTGCCTGCATAATTTGCGGCATCTAGGATTTCGCACACTATCCAAAGCGGCGTGGGGACTTGTCCGAGGGTTTTACTTTTCTTCATGGCATTTTTTAGGCAGTTTGAAAATTCACTTTCAGACTGCCCGTTTTGACACTACATTAAAATCAAACTTCCTTATTTTCCGCCGCCTTCTGGCGCAGGCGCAAACCCAGTTCGCGCAACTGCTTGTCATCCACCGCATTCGGCGCGTTGGTCAGCAGGCATTGGGCGCGTTGTGTTTTCGGGAAGGCAATCACGTCGCGGATGGATTCGGCGCCGGCCATCAGCGTAACCAGACGGTCGAGGCCGAATGCCAAACCGCCGTGCGGAGGCGCGCCGAATTTCAGGTTGTCCAAGAGGAAGCCGAATTTTTCCTGCTGTTCTTCGGGCGTAATTTTCAGCGCGGCGAACACTTTTTCCTGAATTTCCGCGCGGTGGATACGGATGGAGCCGCCGCCGATTTCCCAGCCGTTGAGTACCATGTCGTAGGCGCGGGCCAGGCAGTTTTCGGGGTCGGATTCCATCAAATCTTCGTGGCCGGGCTTGGGCGAAGTGAAGGGGTGGTGCATGGCCGCCCAGCGGTCGTTTTCCTCGTCATACTCGAACATCGGGAAATCCACCACCCACAAGGGTTTCCACTCGTCTGCGAAATAGCCGTTTTCCGCGCCGTGTTCCTTGCCGATTTTAATCCGCAGCGCGCCGATGGCTTCGTTCACAACTTTGGCTTTGTCCGCACCGAAGAAGATGATGTCGCCGTTTTTCGCGCCGGTGCGGCTGATGATTTCCTGCAGGCTGCTTTCGGATAGGAATTTGACGATGGGCGACTGCAAACCGCTGTTTTCGCCGTTGCTCAAATTGGTTACATCGTTCACTTTGATGTATGCCAAGCCTTTCGCGCCGTAGATGCCGACAAATTGGGTGTATTCGTCGATTTCCTTGCGGCTGAGTTTCGCGCCGTTCGGCACGCGCAGGGCAACCACGCGGCCGCCTTTCATATCGGCAGCGCCACGGAACACTTTGAATTCTTCCGTTTTCATCAAATCGGTCAGCTCAGTGAATTTCAGGCTGATGCGCATATCGGGCTTGTCGGAGCCGTAGTAGAACATGGCTTCGGAATAGGGCATGCGAGGGAAGCTGCCCAGTTCCACGCCCAGCGCGTCTTTGAACACTTGTTTCGCCATGCCTTCGGTGATGTCCATGATTTCGTCCTCGTTTAAAAACGAGGTTTCCAAGTCGATTTGGGTGAATTCGGGCTGGCGGTCGGCGCGCAAGTCTTCGTCGCGGAAGCATTTGGTGATTTGGTAGTAACGGTCGAAACCCGCCACCATCAACAGTTGTTTGAATAACTGCGGCGATTGCGGCAAAGCGAAAAACTCGCCCGGATGAACGCGGCTCGGCACGAGGTAGTCGCGCGCGCCTTCGGGCGTGGAGCGGGTCAGCATCGGCGTTTCGATGTCGATGAAGCCTTGTGCATCCAGATAGCGGCGCACGCCCATGGCTACCTGATAACGCAGGCGCAGGTTGCGCTGCATCACGGGGCGGCGCAGGTCGATGACGCGGTTTTGCAGGCGCACGGTTTCGCTGATGTTTTCGTCGTCAATTTGGAACGGCGGCGTAGCAGCAGCGTTCAACACTTCGATTTCTTTGGCCAGGATTTCGATTTTGCCGGAAATCATTTTGTCGTTGGTCGTGCCTTCGGGACGGTTGCGCACGCGGCCGGTAATGCTCAAAACGTATTCGTTGCGGGCGGAATCGGCAGTGGCAAACGCTTCGGGCGTGTCGGGGTCAATCACGACTTGGACGATGCCTTCGCGGTCGCGCAGGTCGATAAAAATCACACCGCCGTGGTCGCGCCGGCGGTGTACCCAGCCTTTGACGGTTACGGTTTGGTCTAAGTATTGCTCGCTGATCAGGCCGCAGTAGTTGGTACGCATAGTGTTTCTTTCTCTTTTGAAGTTAAAGGGTTATGTGTAAAAAATAGGTGTTGTCGGATTCGGTTTCAGCCAGCCTGAAAACCTTAATGGAAGGTTGCATCATCTTCCGTTGCATTTAATCTTCCATTTTCTGCACCATTCAACAAATGGGATAAAATATCAAAATTGGGAATCTCGTATACCTGAATATAAGTCGCCCCTTTTTGCGGCAAGCCGCCGGAATCGTCATGTGTACAGAGGTGCAATATGCCATAATCATCCACTTCTATCCGGCGTAAATCAGATAACGGGAACTTTTTCTCTTTTAGGATAATTTCCCTGTTGTTCACTTTTATTGCGCCGAAGTCCAGCGTTTTGCCAAGTCTGAATGCGCGAATTATGGCGGGCAGCACGGTTTGCCTGCCGTCCTGCATCAGGCGCACTTTCACATGGCTGGCAATATCCATACCGAAAGCACGCTCCCGAATCCGTTCGATATACATCTGCAAATCGGGTGTAAAACGGATGGTTTCGCAGCCGGACAGCATTTGGTAAACCAAGCCGGTTTCATATACATACAGGCGGGCGCGCAGGCGGTCGGCCAACAGGTAAAACGCGGGCGACCATACTGCCAATGCGGCGTACAGCCTGCAAATATCGCCGTTTAACCAATCTCTCAACGAAAAAATATTGAAAATGCCGAGAACAAGAAACCAAAAAACCACCACGCCGTATTTCTTTCGTGTGGTAAAAATATGCCTGCCCAGGTTTGGCGTATCCATTTTGTCCGTTTTCTTGGCGTATGGGTTTGTTTTTTCCCGTTATGTCGGGCATACCGGTTTAGTCCGCCGTTTTGCCGTTCTCATGCCGGCCTTTCAACGGTATTTTGTCCGGCAGCACCATGCCCAGCGAAATCACATATTTCAATGCCTCGTCCACAGTCATATCCAATTCCCTCACGTCGCTTTGCCTGACAAAGATGTAGTAGCCGCCGGTGGGGTTGGGCGTGGTGGGGACATAGACGGAGAGATAGGGCTCGTTTGCAGGCAGATTGTCGTCAATATCGTCTGGCAGACAGCCTGAAACGAAACCTATAGTCCAAACGTCGCGGTGTGGAAAGGGGACGAGTACCGGAGTCTTAAAAGAACGGCCGTTATCCGACAATAATGATTCGGCCACCTTTTTCACGCTGGAATAAATCGATTTCACGACGGGGATGCGGCCAAGCAGCGAATCCCAGCCCTCCAAAATCTTCCGCCCCAACATGTTGGCCGCAAACACGCCCGTTGCAAACAACACCAAAACCGCCACGCCGAATCCCAAGCCCGGCAGATGAAAACCGAGATAGCGCTCGGGCTGCCATTGGGCGGGAATCAGGGCGGAGAGTTTGTCGGTGGCGGAAATGATGTAGCCGATAATCCATACGGTAACGGTTATCGGCATCCAAACCAATATGCCGGTAATCAAATATTTTTTCAATGCTTTGCCAAAGCCGCCCTCTGTTTTATATTTATATTCCGCCATATTATTTGTCCAAAGCAAACGGCGCATTATACGCCGTCGAAAAAAAAAAACGAGGTTTTCAGACGGCTTGCGGTTCAACCGCCGAAAATACGGCCTACAAACCGTCCCAATCATTAAACATCACACCCACGCCGATGCCGGTCTGCTTATGGTTATAATCGATGAGGCTTTCGCCATAGCCGTGGAAGCCGCGCACAATTCCTTTGAGTTTGCCCTTGATGGGGAAGACATAGGCCGTTTCGGCCGCGCCCTTGCCGCTTTTCGGGTTCAGGCGGAAGGTGGCGGAAACATTTTGCTTGTCGCTCATACTGTATTGCAGCTTTAAATCGCCGTGTCCCATATAATGCCCGATATCGGGGTTATCGTCCTTATCGCCGTTGGCATCCAGCCTTGCCCATAAACGGGGGATGACGGCCAGCTTGCCCCATTCCAGGCCGGCCATGGCATAAACACGGTTCCACGAACGCGATTCGGGTCGGGTTTGGCCGTTGGATTGGTGGACGAAGCCTGCGCCCAACATCCTCAGCCGTCCGCCGCCGGGCAGGGCGGCCTTGACGGGCTGAGTGATAAAGACTTCCGGTTCGTAATCGGTGTTGCGGAAAGGGGCGGACTTGCGCCCTTGGTTATAAATCTGCCAATCCGACTTTTGCGTATAGCCGAACCACAAATCGGCGCGTGTGCGGAACAAATCCTCCAATATTTTGCTTTTGAACGAAATCTGCATTTTGGTTTCCGCGTGTTTTTGTTGTGAAAACCGTTCCTGCGAGGTTATGCCGCGCGAGGGGGAGTAAGGGTAGTAATTCGGGCTGCTGTTGTACCACAGCGGCAACAGATACATCGGATTATGTTCGCGCACGCTCAAAAGCCCGCTGGGGCTGTTTGCATCCAAATCATACATCTTGCCCAGGGGGGAAGGTTCTGTTTTCGCGGCTGCCGTTGCCCCTTCCTCATTATGAAAGACCAGCGTGGTTTCCTTGTTTTCCAAACTTTCATTTACCGTCTGCACCAAATCCAGAGGGGTTTTCTGAATCGGCATGCGGACGGCGAAGGCTTGGTCATAACAGGCCAGGCGGCGGACATTGTCTTCCAGTCCCGCACACCGCCTTGCCGCTTCATCGGCGGAGGCGTGGGAGGCCTGTGGCAGCAGCAGTGCGGCAAAATAAGCCAGGCGGCGGACAAAGGGCATCATATTCTCTCCTTATATTTCAAGCGGTATGACCGATAAAAAACCCCCGCCAACCGCAGGGCGGCCGTTTCGGGGGTATTTTGCCGTTTCGGCGGTTACGCCATGGCTTTTACTTTGGCGGACAGGCGGCTTTTATGGCGTGCCGCCTTATTTTTGTGGAATACGCCTTTGTCGGCGATTCTGTCCAAAATTTTTACATTTTCGATGTAAACCGCTTGTGCGGCAGCCTTATCGCCGGCCTCAACGGCTTTCAAAACCTTTTTTACCGCCGTGCGGAATGCGGTGCGCAGGCTGGCATTGTGGGCGCGGTTTTTGACCGCCTGACGGGCGCGTTTGCGGGCTTGTGCGCTATTGGCCATATTGGGTGTCTCCTGAAATACAGAATTAAAATGTGTAAACGTGGCATTTTAATGTCTAAACAGGGGCGATGCAAGATTTTTATCGGATAAGGAACAGATGGCGGAAGCGTTTCCTTTTGATTATTTGTAAATATTCCATTACAATCGGACTGCCTGCCCAAACAAACAGATATATTTTATACCGATTTTTTATCTTGCGAATTCGGCAAGATACCGTGCCGGATATGGGCGGGGTTTTGAAACATCAACTGAAACCAAGGAATGATAACCATCATGAAGAAATCCTTATTGACCGCAATGATTGCTTTCGCCCTGGCCGCCTGCGGCGGAAACGGGCAGTCCGCCGGGTCTGAAAAAGAGGCTCGGGCTGCTTCAGCAACTGCTGCCAATAGCGGCGCGACCGATGCGCTGAATATCTACAACTGGTCTAATTATGTGGACGAAGAGACCGTTGACGAATTTAAAAAGGCCAACAACCTGAAACTGGTTTACGACCTGTATGAAAACAACGAGGCATTGGAGGCCAAGGTGCTGACAGGAAAATCGGGTTACGACCTGGTTGTGCCGGGCATTGCCTTCCTGCCGCGCCAGATTCAGGCGGGAGCGTATCAGAAAATCAATAAGGATTTAATCCCCAATTATAAGAATATCAATCCCAAACTGTTGGAGATGATGGCAACGGCCGACCCCGGCAACGAATATGCCGTGCCGTATTTTTCCGGAGTCAATACGGTGGCGATTACCGCCAAAGGCAAAGAGGCTTTGGGCGGAAAATTGCCGGAAAACGGCTGGGATTTGCTGTTCAAGCCCGAATATACGTCCAAACTGAAAGGCTGCGGCATCGCCATGTGGGACACGCCGAGCGAGGTGTTCCCCATCCTGCTGAATTATCTGGGTAAGGATCCGGCAGGCAAAAACCCCGCCGACATCGAAGCAGCCGCCGACGTGCTGAAAAAAGTGCGCCCCGACATCAAACGCTTCAGCCCGTCTTTGATTGACGAACTGGCGCGAGGCGACGTTTGTCTGGCAGTCGGCAACGGCGGCGATTTGAATATGGCGAAAAAACGTTCGGAAGAGGTTGGCAGCAAGGTCGGCATTGAAGTTTTGACACCCAAGGGCATGGGCTTTTGGATTGAGTCTTGGCTGATTCCGGCAGATGCGAAAAATGTTGTGAACGCGCATAAATACATCAACTATACGCTCGAACCAGAAATTGCCGCCCGCAATGGCAATTTCGTTACGTTCGCACCGGCCAGTATGCCC
Source organism: uncultured Neisseria sp. (assembly GCA_963550425.1). Classification (GTDB taxonomy): domain Bacteria; phylum Pseudomonadota; class Gammaproteobacteria; order Burkholderiales; family Neisseriaceae; genus Neisseria. Next base: position 4,681 of record CAUVCE010000015.1, on the reverse strand, counting down.
GCCAAGGCGCTGATGGATCAGAAACTGGTGGAAGTCCGTTCGATTTTCCCAAATGACCAAGACATCGCCAACGGTTTTGTGATGCCGCAGATGAGCAATGAAGCGAAAAAACAAACCGTTGATCTATGGCAGAAAATTAAAGCGGTTAAGTGATATCGGCAAATAAAGGCGGGGTAAATCCCCGCCATTCCTTATGGCTGCGGCACAATGGTTCGGCCGTTGCGGTAGGCTTTTTGCAGCAGCAGCCGGCCGGACGGGTCGTAAACGGTGTGGCTGCCGTTGTGGGGGTGGGCGTTGAAGGTAAGCAGGTTGTCGCGCGTCAGCCGCATGGGGTCGGTGCGTTTGCCGCCTCCGCTGTAAAAATCCTGTACCAGATATTCGTTGTCCTGCTTGGCCAGCAAACGACGCTCAAAGCCGCCTTTGACGGCACTGTCGCTGGTTTGGCCGTCGGCGGAAAAGTAGGCGATGGGTTGTTGCTCCGCACCATCGGGCAGGTTTTCGGCCGGCCGGGTTTGTCCGCCTATCGGGATGTTTACCGATGTGCCCAATCCGAAGTGCCGGCCGCCCCCGCCTATGCCCAGCCCTATGGACATGCCGTTGGAGCAGCCGGCCAAAAGGGCGGCTATGAGGATGGCGTATGATGGATGTTTCATCAGAATTTCCTTAATGGTTGAAACCCCGCCCTTTGGGGCGGTAGGATTTGGGTTTGTTTGGGAGGGGGTGTAACCCCTTCCAAATCAGGGTGACACATAGGGCCGCGCGCCTTATGTGTTGCCCTGTGTGTTGAAACATGGGATTCCTTCCGGTTGGATATGGCGAAGTTTTTGAAATCGCTGTGGCGTTACCCCGCTTTGCCGCATTCCTATTAATGTCTGCGTATATGTGCTTGTGCCTTCCGGGTTGATTTTGCAATTCTACCGCCCCAATGGATGGGTGTTCAAGCAAAAGGGTATGACGGGATGTTTTCAGACGGCCCGCAATTGGCTAAAATGCCCGCCCCGAAATACATTTTTGTCGTTTTGTGTTTCGGAAGGGGAAGCTTTATTTTCGGCGCGGTTGCGCCTGTAAGGCTTGGGACAGACAGTATCAGGAACAAAATAATGGATAATATTACTCAGATTACGCCGCAGCAGCTGCATATCCTGTTGGGGGAACGCGAGGACGTTGTGTTGCTGGATGTGCGGGAGGATTGCGAAAATGCTTATTGCGCCCTGCCGGGGAATGTCCATATCCCGATGGACGTGTTGGGGCAAAGGCAGGGCGAATTGCCTGACGGCCGGCCGATTGTGGTTTATTGCCATCACGGGGTACGCAGCATGCATTGCGCGATGTACCTGGCCGATGCGGGTTTCGGGCCGGTTTATAATCTGGCCGGCGGAATCGATGCCTGGGCAAGGGATGTCGAACCGGAAATGCCGCGTTATTGACGGGAATGGTTTTTATTGGGAAACGGGGGTTGTTTGGAAGTTTTCAGACGGCCTCCGTTTTTTTACCGTATTTGCCGATTTTTGTTTTAAAAACATTGCTTCCGGGCGATTGGGGTTTATTTTTTCCAATAATCGGGCGTAAACAGGATAAAGACGGTAAAGATTTCCAGCCGGCCAAGCAGCATTACTGCGGCGCACATCCATTTTTGCAGATTGGTCAAGGCGGCGTAGTTTTCGGCGGGGCCGACCGCGCCCAAACCCGGGCCGGCGTTGGTGATGCAGGCGATGGTGGCGGAGAGGGCGCTGACGAAGTCCATGCCGCCGGCCAAAAGCCCCAGTGTGAAAATAACGACAGTCATAAAATAAACGAAGATGAATGCCATCACGGCCATGGCCGTCCGGTCGGAAACCGAGCGTTTGTTGAGCTTTACCGTCCGCACGGCATTGGGGTGCAGCAGCAGGGAGACTTCGCGCAGGCTAAATTTGGCCAGCACCAGCGCGCGCGCCAGCTTAATTCCGCCGCCCATCGATCCTGTATTGGCCAACACGTTGGACAGGAAGAACATCCACAGGGTAACCGGCAGCGGCCATGCGGCGAAATCGGCATTGGCAAAACCGTTGGCCAAACCGATGGAGACGAAATTGAAACCGACATAACGCAGCGCGTCGGGCAGGGCGTAATAGCCCTGATGCCACAAATACAGGCTGGCGGCGGCGATACTGCCGGCCAGCACGGTCATCATGGCACGCGCCTCTTCGTCCCGCCAATAGGGTTTGAGGGACTTTTCCCGCGCCATGGAAAAATGGTTGGCGAAATTGATTGCGCCGAAAACGGTGGCGGCCATGATGACGGCCTCTATCGCGGGAGAATTATAAAAGGCGATGCTGGCATCGTGGGTGGAAAAGCCGCCCAGCGAAAAGGCCGACATGGCATGGCATATTGCATCAAACCAACCCATGCCCGCCCATTTTAAAGCCGCGCAGGTCAGCAGTGTGAAAGCGAGGTAAACCAACCACAGGCGTTTGGCCATTTGCGAAATACGCGGCGCCATTTTGCTGTCTTTGTCTATACCGGGGATTTCGGCCTTGAACAACTGCGTGCCGCCCACGCCCAGCATGGGCAGGATGGCGACGGCCAAAACGATGATGCCCATGCCGCCGAACCAGTTCATCATGTGCCGCCAGAAATTGAGCGACGGGGCAAGCGTATCAAGGCTGGAAATAACGGTGGCGCCGGTGGTGGTCAGGCCGCTGATGGCCTCAAAGAAAGAATCGGTATAACTAATGCTCGGAAAATAGAAATAAAACGGCAGGGCGGAAATGGCCGCAAAGCCCAGCCAAAGCAAAAATACCAGTGTAAAGCCGTCGCGCGGGCGCAGTTCGCGGTCGTGTTTTCGGGTGGAAAACCAGACGGCGGACGAACCGGCCAGCGTGGCCAAAGCCGTTCCGGCAAATGCTTTGAAGGCAGGGTCGTGGTAGATGTAGGAAACCAGTGTCGGTATCAGCATCAAAAAGGCATAAAGCATGGCCAGTTTGGACAATATGTGGATAATTGGGGCGATTTTATACATGGCGTTTAAGCTGTCTGAATATGATAAATCGGGTCAAAATCAAAGCGGGGAGGAACGGTGCCGTACCGGTTTGGGCGGAGGGTATTGCCCTTTGTGTGTGTTCAGCCGAAAAAGCCCACTTTCACCTGAATCAGCTTTTCTAATTCGCGCATGACGCGGCGGCGGGAAACAAAGAATATCAAATGGTCGCCGTCTTCCATTTGCGCGTCGCCGCGATGCCCCATGGTTACCTCGCTGCCGCGCACCAGTGCGGCAAAGTGGCAGCCTGATGGCCATTTGACTTCCGATACGCGCCGCCCGACCAAAGCCGAAGTTTCGCGTGTGCCGTGCACCACGACCTCCACCGCTTCGGCATGGCCCCGGCGCAGCGGATGTACGGCGACCACGTCGCCTTGGCGGATGTGGGTCAGGATATTGCCTATGGTCATCAGGTGCGGGGAGACCACGATGTCGATTTGGTTGCCTTCCAGCAAATCGACATAGCGCGAGCGGTTGATGATGGTGATGACGCGTTTCGCCCCCAGGTCTTTGGCCAACAGGCTGGCCATGATGTTGTTTTCGTCGTCGTTGGTAAGTGCCAGGAAGACGTCGATTTCGTCTATGTATTCGTGCGACAATAGGTTTTCATCTGTGGCCGAACCCTGCAAAACCAGGCTGGTGTCGAGGTTTTCCGCCAGCCATTCGGCGCGTTTCGGATTGGCTTCGACAATTTTGATGTCGTAGAGGTTTTCCACCTGCTTGGCCAGGCGGTATCCTATGTTGCCGCCGCCGGCAATCATCACCCGCCTGGTGCGCTGTTCGGGCGGCCGAAGTTCGCGCAATACGGTTTTGGTGTAGCGGCTGTCGGCCAGAAAGCAGATTTCGTCCCCCTCTATGATAACGGTGTCGGCCTGCGGCACAATCAGGCGGTTGTTGCGGTAGATGGCGCAGATTTGGCAGTCGGCGCCGTCCGGCAGGTGGTCGGTAACGTGGTCTATAGGCCTGTTTACCAAAAAACCGCCTTTGTGCGCCTGCACCACCACCATCCGCGCTTTGTCATCGGCAAAACGCAATACCTGCAATGCGCTGGTGTAGCCCAAAAGCGCGGCCAAACGCTCGGTAACGAGTTGCTCGGGATTGATGGAGTCGGTAACGGCAAAGGCTTCCAATACGCTTTGGCTGGCGCGGCCGCCGTCAAATTCCAAGTAATCGCTCAGGCGCACGCGGGCGATGCGGTTGGGGATGTTGAACAGGTCGGCGGCGATTTTGCAGGCGGCCAGATTGGTTTCGTCGTGCCGCGTCAGCGCCAACAGCATATCGCAGTCGGGTGCGCCCGCAGCCTGCAGTATGGCGGGCGATGCGCCGTTGCCGACTATGGTTTGCACGTCCAGCCGGTTGCCGGTGTTGCGCAGGGCGTTTTCGTTAGTATCTATGATGGTAACGTCGTTGTCGGGCATGGCGGCCAGATTTTGCGCCACGGTAGAACCGACCTGCCCGCTGCCCAGTATGATGATTTTCATCGGAATTTCCTTTACGGTTGGAATCCCGCCCGTTGCGGCGGCAGGGCGGGGCGGTATTGTATAGCCGATGCCGCCGTTTAGCCAGTTTTGTACGGGTTGTGGTTACTTTAAATTTTTATTAATATAAATCAATATGTTAATTGATTTGTCAGTTTATTTTGATACCGTTTGGTATAAAAATTAT
>CAUVCE010000014.1:0-19042 GCA_963550425.1 uncultured Neisseria sp. | reverse complement strand
AGGATTTTGCCGACGATTTCCCCCGTTTCCCCCGACAGGCCTTCGGTGCCGTTGATGCGGCGCAGCTGTTCCGCCATCAGGCTGCGGCGGACGGATTCGAGGCGGCGGCAGATGTTGAAGGCGTGCGCCAGCCGCGCGGCCAGCGACGGGTTGAAGCGGTCGGCTTCGAGGATTTTGTCGGCCAAGAAGCGGTAGCCTGAGCCGTCGGCGGCATGGAAATGCGGGACGTTGCGGCCGAATGTGCCGAGCAGGGCGCGGGCTTTGTTGGGGTTTTGCAGGTTGAACGCGGGGTGTTGCAGGGCGGCCTGTATCTGCTGCGGGGTGTCGGCGCGGCGGGACGATGCTGTCAGGGCGAAGTATTTGTCCATCACCAGCGGGTCGTCGGCGAATTTTTCGGCAAATTGCGCCAGCAGGCGGTCGCGTTCGGGACGGTCAATATGGTTGACGGCGCTGAGTATGCCCCATTCGTGGGTCATGTTTTGCGCCATTTCGCCGTATTTTTCGGCTACGGCGGCAATGTGCGCGGGGTCGGCGCGCAGGATGTAGGCGCGGCAGGTGTTGCGCAGGGCGCGCCAGCCGGCCAAATCGGGGCTGTATCCGTAACGCGTTGCGGCGGGGGCGGCGGCCTGCTCTTGGGCGGCGGCTTCACGGTTCAGGCTGCGGAATTGCGGCAGGAAGCGGGCGGCGACGGCGTCGAGCAGGGCTTCGCGCGCGCGGTGGACGAGCAGGGGATCGATGTCGTCGTCTTCCGCCCACAGGTCGGCTTCGGGCGGCAGTTGCAGCAGCAGGGACTGGAAGGCGGGGTTGAAGTCGGCGTTTAAGACGTATTCGAGCGCCTGCATGAGTGCGGGGTGTTCCGGCGCGGGCAGGCCGTCTGAAAGCGCGGTTTGGTTGGCGCGGACGGCGCGGCGGTACAGGGTTTGGGCGGCTTCCCATTTGGCAAAGGGGTCGTCGTCGGCGGAAAGGAGTATGCCGAGTTCCCGGTCGGTGTAGGGATAGTTCAGGATGACGGGTGCGGAAAAGCCGCGCAGCAGGGACGGCACGGCGGGGCGGTTTGCGCCGTAGAGCGTGATTTGCTGTTCGGCGGCGGTAATGTGCAGCACGGCTTCGGTTTGCGGTGCGCTGTCCGGTGTCAGGCGGAAGGGGATTTTTTCGCCGAAGCCGTCTTCTTCCGGACTGAACAGGGCGACGGCAAGGGGCATGGACATGGGCTGTTTGTCGGCCATGTCGGGGGTGGGCGGGATGCTTTGCCTGATGTTCAGGACGTAGTCGCCTTGGTCGTTCAGACGGCCTGTGATGTCGAGCGCGGGCGTGCCCGCCTGGCTGTACCACAGGGCGAATTGTTCGAAATCGAAGCCGTTGGCGTCGGCCATGGCGGCGCGGAAGTCGTCGCAGGTAACGGCTTGGCCGTCGTGGCGTTCGAAATAGAGCTTCATGCCTTTTTGGAAGCCTTCTTCGCCCAGGAAGGTGTGGTACATGCGGACGACTTCCGCACCTTTTTCGTACACGGTCATGGTGTAGAAGTTGTTCATGTCTTCGTAGCTGGCGGGGCGCACGGGGTGGGCGGTGGGGCCTGCGTCTTCGGGGAACTGGTGGGCGCGCAGCAGGGCGACGTTTTCGATGCGGCAGACGGCGGCGTCGGCGCGGTCGGCGGAAAATTCCTGGTCGCGGAAGACGGTCAGCCCTTCTTTGAGCGAGAGCTGGAACCAGTCGCGGCAGGTAACGCGGTTGCCCGTCCAGTTGTGGAAATATTCGTGGGCGATGACGGCTTCGACGCGGGCGAAGTCGGCATCGGTGGCGGTGCGGGAGTCGGCCAGCACGCAGGATGTGTTGAAGATGTTCAGGCCTTTGTTTTCCATCGCGCCCATGTTGAAGTCGCCCACGGCCACGACCATGTAGATGTCCAGGTCGTATTCCAGCCCGAAGCGGGTTTCGTCCCATTTCATGGCGTTTTTCAGGGCTTCTATGGCAAAGGCGGTTTTGCCCGCGTCTTCCTTGCGGGTGTAGAAGGCGATGGCGGTTTCGCGGCCGCTGCGGGTGGTGAAGGTGTCGCGGCTGACGGCCAAGTCGCCCGCCACGAGTGCGAACAGGTAGCTCGGTTTTTTAAACGGGTCGTGCCATTTCGCCCAGTGGCGGCCGTCTGAAAGTTCGCCGCCGCCTATCCGGTTGCCGTTGGACAGCAGGACGGGATAACGCGCCTTGTCGGCGATGATGGCGGTGGTGAAGACGGCCATCACGTCGGGGCGGTCGGGATAGTAGGTGATTTTGCGGAAGCCTTCGGGTTCGCATTGGGTGTAAAGGTTGCCGCCGCTTTCGTACAACCCCATCAGGGTTTTGTTTTCGGACGGATAAACGCGGGTAACGATGGTCAGCGTGAAGGGTTCGGACGGCGGGTTGGCGATGGTCAGCCTGCCGTTTTTTCCGTCCAATTCATATTGCACCACTTTGCCGTCCAATGTAAGCAACGACAGTTCGGCCGTCCCGTCCAGCACCAGCGGTTCGCCCGTGCGCTGCGGCAGGAAGCGCACGGCGGCGGTGATGTCGGTGTGGCTGTCGTAAATGTCGAAAGACAGGTCGGTTTGCGACACCAGATAGGCGGGGGTTTGATAGTCTTTCAAATAGTGTACGGTTTTTTCGGTCATTTTGTTTGTCCTGGAAGTGAAGGGGCAATAACGGTGCAGCGGCCGACTGTGTGGCCGCCGCTCATGAAGTCGAAGGCGAAACCCGGCTGCAATAATTCGTGCGGTGCGGATTCTATGTCATTTAGAATAACCTTACATCGTTTTTTTAACCGCCTTTCGGCATCAAAATCTTTCAGATTGCCCTGCCGCGAATGCACGGAAAACGGCGAATAGGCGGTTTTTCCCCGAACGGCGCGGTTCATGGGGCTGCGCCTTATGTGCTGCAGCCCCGTGTGTTGAAACATTGAAGCGTGGAAAGGGCATTTTGGGGTTATGGTTTCAGAGCTTCCGGTTTGGCGCGTCTGAAAGCCAACCGGCCGTTTAGGCACAACAACAGCAGGCCGGCCCAAATCAGGCCGTAAGTGATGTAGGCCGAATCGGCCACCGGCGTATGCAGTACGAATACTGCCGCCAAAAACAGCAGTGCGGGTTCGGCATAGCTCAACATGCCGAACAGGCTGACCGGCAGAAGCTGTCCCGATTTCAAATTGGCCGACATAGCCAGCGCGCTGAACAGCCCCAGCAGAGGAAGCAGCAGCCAGTAGCGCGGCTCCTGCCACACCACCGCCAACGATTCGTGCCGCCACAGCAGGTATGCGGCGGCAAAAGGCAGAATCAGGGTCAAATCCAGCGTCAGCCCCTGAAGGGCGGGAACATTCATTTTGCGTCGGCCTAAATAATAAACGGGATACATGCCGCACACCCACAGCGTCGTCCACGAAAAAGAACGCACGGTCCAGATTTCGTGCGCCACGCCGGCCGCCGCCAATATCAGCGCGGCCAGCTGGAGGCGGTTCGGCCGCTCTTTCAGCCACAGCATCCCCGCCAGCATCATCACCAGCGGGAACAGGAAATAGCCCGTGGCCACATTCACCCCTTCGCCGTTTACCGGCGCCCACATAAACAGCCAAAACTGGCTGCCGATATTGGCCGTGCCGGTTGCAAACAGCAGCCTGTCGCGCCGGGTGCCCAGCCGTTCGCGCACGAAACGCAAAATTGCGGGCATTCCAATTGAGTATACCGTCAGCAACCACATCCCCGCCGCCATAACCAGCATCCTCAGGGCGAACACCTCCGTGCCGCCCAAGGGTTTCATCCAGTGGCTGAACAAATACAGTACGCCGAACAGGAATTGTGAGAACAAACAAAGCAAAACGCCTTTGTTTATATCCGTGTCCATCAAACTTCCTTAATGGTTGGCATCCCGCCGTTTGGACGGCGGAATCGGGATAACATTGATATCAGGAACGGCGGAACAGGCCGGACAGCCCCTTTGCCTCCGGCCGGTCGGATAACACGCGGATTTCGCGTTGCGGCAGGGGGAATTCTATGTTTTGTTCTTTAAAGTGCCGGTAAATGGCCAGTTGGATGGAAGAATATAATGCCTGCAGGCCGTTTTCGGGATCTTTTACCCAAAAGGCCAGTTGCAGTTCGATTCCGTTGTCGCCAAAACGCGATAAGAAGGCATCGGGCGCGGGCGAAGCGGCAACCCGTTTTTCGGCAGCCGCCGCTTCTTTCAGGATATTCAGGGCGGCCTCCACATCGGTTTGGTAGGCCACCCGTATATCCAGACACTGCCGCAAAGACCGTTCGTTATAGGATTCGTTGATGACCGTGGAGGTAACGAAGGTTTCGTTGGGAATCAGCGCGTCCCTCCCCCCCGCGCTCAACACGACATAACGGGAGGTGATTTCGGTAACGTAGCCGGTAAAGTCGCCCACGGTCAGGCGGTCGTTCAGGCGTATGGAGCGGTCGGCCAATATGATGAAGCCGGATACATAGTTGCTGGCAATTTTTTGCAGGCCGAAACCCAATCCGACACCCAATGCCCCGCCAAATACCGACAATACGGTCAAGTCTATGCCCACCAAGGGCAGCGCGACGAGTACGGACAAAATCATAAGGGCACTCTTGACGACCTTCGCCAGCACGATGCGCAGGTTGATGTCCAGCCAGTTGCTCGACATCAGCCAGCCGTTTATCCATCTGGCCAGCCAAAGCGTCAATATCATGGCCGCGCCAACCCAAAACATTCCCGCCAATACGGTATATAGGTTCAGTTTGCTGCTGCCGACCGCAAATTTCAGCGATTTCATCCATTTGATAACGATGTCGTCTATTCCCGACAGCCACAGCAAAAATACCAGCCACCAAACGGCGGCCACCGCCCGTTCCAAAAAATCGCTGATTTCGCGCCTCGGCAGCGCCTGGTGAAGTATGGCCAACACCAGCCGGATAACCATCATCCAATATGCCGCCAATACGACCAGCCTGAGCCATACCGCCTGCCAGCCCAGCAAATTCCATGCGGACAGGGACAGTATGCCCAATATCAGTGTAACCAGCGGCAGCAGTTCGCGTACGGCGATGTGGCGTATCGGCCGCCAGCGGATTTTGTTCAGGCGGCCTTCGCGCTCGATTCGTTCCGCCAGCCAATAAGCCGACACCGCCACGGCTGCGGCCACCCCCAATTCCACCCAGCCCAAAGGTTGTCTGAAACTTCGTTCCAACAGGCGTGCGGCAAAGGTATCGCGGGTAAACATATTGCCGAACAAGGTGGTCAGTTGGTCTAAGATTTTCATCGGAATTTCCTTAATGGTTGAAACCCCGCCATTTTGTGCGGGGGACTTGATTTGCGTATCCGTGCCAGGGGCATAACTTATAAAGCCGGGCATTTTAGCCGTATATCCCCAATACTTGAAAACCCTGCCCTTTGCGGAGGGGCAGGGTTTGTGTTTGAAATGGGGGAGGTGCCTTATTCTTCCTCGGGCTCGGGTATTTTGCTGATTTTCACCCGTTCGATACGCCTGCCTTCTTTTTCCAGCACTTCAAAACGCCAACCATGGAAATCCATGTGTTCGCCCACTTCGGGCAGGGTTTCCAGTTCCTCCATAATCAGGCCGGCGACCGTGTGGTAGGCCGCGTCTTCTTCCGGCGGCGGCAGGTTCAGTTGGGCGGACAATTCTACATACTCCAAAGCGCCGTCCACGACCATGCATCCGGCCGCATTAGCATCAGTATTATTATTATCGGTTTCATCGTCCCGTTCGAATTCTTCGGGAAATTCGCCGGCTATGGTTTCCAACAAATCCTTCATGGTTACCATGCCCAATACCGCGCCGAATTCGTCCACCACCAATGAATAATCCGCGCTGTTTTGCCGAAACAGTTCGATGGCGTTCAGCGCCGTGGTGCTGTCGGGCAGGATGAGCGGCTGGCGCAGGGCGGTTTGAATATTGAGTTCGCCATCTTCGAGCAATTGGTTGAGCAGGTCTTTTTTGTTGATGTAGCCCAAGGGTTCGTCCGCGCCCGCCTTCCCGACCACCAACAGGCGCGAGTAGGGCGAGTTTTTCAACTGCAGCCTTTGTTCGTCCTTGCTTTGCGAAATATCCAGCCGTTCGATGTCGCGGCGCGGAATCATGACGCCCAAAATAGGCCTTTCGGCCAGCGTTAAGACGCTGCGTATCATGGATTTTTCGTTTTCTTCAAAATGTTCGCTGTTTTTCGCCTCTCCTCCCCCGTCGGCCAGAATACTTTCGCGTATGCCCATCATGCCCAATACGTTTTCGGCCGTGCGTTTGCGCCACGAGCTGCCGGAATAGTCGTTGCGCTTGGCGTTGCGTAGGGAAATCTGGTTGAAAATCTCTATCAGGATGGAGAATCCGATGGCGGCATAGAGATAGCCTTTGGGGATATGGAAATGGAAGGCCTCGGCAATCAGGCTGAAACCTATCATCAGCAAAAAGCCCAAACACAACATGACCACGGTCGGGTGGCGGTCGACAAATTCCGTCAATGCCTTGCTCGCCCAAACCATCACGCTCATCGCCACAACGACCGCCGCCATCGCCACAACGATATGGTCGACCATGGCAACGGCGGTAATTACCGAATCTATGGAAAATACCGCATCCAAAATCAAAATCTGCGCCACCACGCCCCAAAAGGACGAATGTTTTTTGTGCGTGTCGGCCACGGCAAAGTGATTGACGCCCTCCAAACGCTCGTGCAGTTCGGTCGTGGCCTTGTAAAGCAGGAACAAGCCGCCCATCAACATGATGACGTCTTTGCCCGCCACTTCCCACGAACCGATGTTCATAAAGGGTTTGGTCAGCGTCATGATGTGCGCCATAAAGCCCAACATCACGATGCGTATCATCACCGCCAGCGTCAGGCCGGTCAGGCGGGCGCGGTCGCGTTGCCGGGGTTTGACTTTGTTGGCCAAAATCGCCACAAAAACCAAGTTGTCTATCCCCAAAACCACTTCCAACAGCAGCAGTGTGGCAAAACCAATCCAAGTATGCGGTTCGGACAGCCAGCTCAAATCCATGTTTCCCCAATCCTTAAAACGGCAACAGACGACCCGAAGGCATCAGGCCGTCTGATATAAAGGCAAACTGCCTTGTAGTAAAAATCGTCCATTAATCCGGTATGCCTTTCAAATTTTCCACAGCTTCAATACAAGGCGTTTGCTGCCCGACCAAAAAATTTTGCCTAAAACCGCTTGGATTTTACCCCCTAAGGGCAAGTGCCTCAACCAAGAAATCCCCTTTGCTGTTTTTTTGAATAAACGGATATGGTGAAGCATAAAAATAATGTTGATTTAGCATACAATGGAAATAACACCCCTATAATTAAAAAAAACTTGACAGGTTTTTTTTATTGGATATAATAGCCGCCTATTCCCTGATAGCTCAGTCGGTAGAGCGACGGACTGTTAATCCGCAGGTCGCTGGTTCGAGCCCAGCTCGGGGAGCTAAAAAAGCCGAATGTCAAATACATTCGGCTTTTCCTTTTGTGCCGGCATCAGTGCCAGCCTGGTTTGCCGGACAACTCGCAAATAATGGCCAAACGCTCATCCCTATCCGCCGCATCAATCAAAAGATTCAGCAAATCGGGCAACTTCCTGCCGCGTTTCAACCTAGATACTAAAAAACGAAGGCTAAAAAGATCGCCATCCTTCCCCTTGGGAACAGGCATCTCCTTGCTTTTGGGGTGTTTGGAAGCCGTCAATATAACAAACGAATTATTACTGAACATCAACTCGGCCCTATACAACCTATACAAATTTTCCCACGGATAAAAACCCTCTTTTTTCCAATTCCAAAGAACACCGGGTATGGACCCCGCACTCGGATTTTTAATGAAATAGGCTCAGGATTATAAAATAAAAACCGCCCGAACGGTTGGACACATTCAGGCGGTTTGGGGCGTTTTTCACATTACAAATTCGGATTTACGATAATCTTAACCGCAGATTCGTTGTTGTGAATCAGACGTTCGAAGCCTTCGGAAACCAACTCGTCCAGCTTGATGCGCTGGGTGATGAAGGGTTCGAGGTTGATTTTGCCTTCTTCCACCAGTTTGATGGTTTCGGCGTGGTCGTTGCAGTAGGCGATGGTGCCGCGCACGTCCAGCTCTTTCATCACGACGCTGTGGACGTTGATGGTGGCGGGGTGGCTCCAGATGGAGACGATAACCAAATTGGCCGTGGGCTTGCACGCTTCAACCAAAGTATCCAGAACTTTGTTCACGCTGGTGCATTCGAATGCGACGTCTACGCCTTCGCCGTTGGTCAATTTTTTCACTTCTTCGACGACATCGACTTCGGACGGGTCGAGGATGTAGTCGGCAACGCCGGATTCGCGGGCTTTGTCTTTGCGCGCTTTGCTCAATTCGGTGATGATAACTTTGATGCCTTTGGCTTTCAACACGGCGGCAAGCAGCAAACCGATCGGGCCTGCGCCGCCGACCAATGCGACGTCGCCTGCTTTCGCGCCGCTGCGGACGTAGGCGTGATGGCCAACGGACAGAGGCTCAATCAAAGCGGCTTGGTCCAATGGGATTTTGTCGGAAATAGGGTGTACCCAGCGGCGTTTGACGGCGATTTTTTCAGACAAGCCGCCACCGCAGCCGCCCAAGCCGATGAAGTTCATGTCTTTGGAGAGGTGGTAGTTGCTGCCTTCGCCGGTCGGTACGTCATCGCGGATGATGTAGGGTTCGACCACGACGTGTTGGCCGACTTTGATATCGTCCACGCCTTCGCCGACGGCATAAACCACGCCGGAGAACTCGTGTCCCATCGTTACGGGTGCTTCTTCGCCGGAAATCGGGTGCGGATGACCGCAGGGCGGGATGAAGATCGGGCCTTCCATAAATTCGTGCAGGTCGGTACCGCAGATGCCGCACCAGGCGACGTTGATGCCGACGGTGCCGGGGGCGACGGTCGGTTCGGGGATGTTTTCGATACGGATGTCGCCTTTATCGTAAAAACGTGCTGCTTTCATCAGAATTTCCTTTTTTGTCGAGTTCCGCCTGCAAAAGGCGGGTTGAAATTATCCGGACGGGCGCAATGCCTTCCGAATCTGGGAAAGAGATTGTTTTACTGAAAGTAATTTTACTCCTATTGCCGCGTTTTGTATAAGGTTTTGTAATAAAATTCCAAAATTGAAAGCTCAATAATATACCAATCTTACACCCTTGATATGACTTGGTATTTGGAAAACACCCATCCTGCTTTCGGACGGTCGTGGCGGGATAAGGTATAATTAAAAATTTGCGGTGAATCAAACTGCAGGGCTGTTCCCAAACCATACAACAAACCCTTTTCCCATAACCGTTTACTGATTTAAGGAAGAAAACATGAGCGCCATCATCGACATCTTCGCCCGCGAGATTTTGGATTCGCGCGGCAACCCCACCGTAGAATGCGACGTGCTGCTGGAAAGCGGCGTGATGGGTCGCGCGGCCGTGCCCAGCGGCGCGTCCACAGGCCAAAAAGAAGCCCTGGAACTGCGCGACGGCGACAAATCCCGCTATCTGGGCAAAGGCGTATTGAAGGCGGTCGAACACGTAAACAACGAAATCGCCCAAGCCCTGATCGGTATCGACGCTTCCGAACAAAGCTACATCGACAAAGTGATGATCGAACTGGACGGCACCGACAACAAAGGCCGTTTGGGCGCAAATGCCACCCTGGCCGTTTCCATGGCCGTCGCCCGCGCCGCAGCCGAAGATGCCGGACTGCCGCTCTACCGCTACCTGGGCGGTGCCGGACAAATGGCCATGCCCGTACCGATGATGAACGTCATCAACGGCGGCGCGCACGCCAACAACAGCCTGGACATCCAGGAATTCATGATTATGCCCGTCGGCGCGCCGACCTTCCGCGAAGCCCTGCGTTGCGGCGCGGAAGTCTTCCACGCCCTGAAAAAACTGTGCGATGCCAAAGGCTTCCCCACCACCGTCGGCGACGAAGGCGGTTTCGCACCCAACCTGAACAGCCACGAAGAAGCCTTGAAACTGATGCAGCAGGCCGTTGCCGACGCGGGCTACAAAACCGGCGAAGACGTACTGTTCGCCTTAGACTGCGCCTCCAGCGAATTCTATAAAGACGGCAAATACCACCTCTCCGCCGAAGGCAAAGCCCTGAGCAGCGCGGAATTCGCCGACTACCTGGCCGACCTGGCCGCCCGCTACCCCATCGTCTCCATCGAAGACGGTATGGACGAAAACGACTGGGAAGGCTGGAAACTGCTGACGCAAAAACTCGGCGGCACAGTCCAACTGGTTGGCGACGACCTGTTTGTTACCAACCCCGAAATCCTGGCCGAAGGCATAGGGGCGGGCATCGCCAACGCCCTGCTGGTCAAAGTGAACCAAATCGGCACGTTGACCGAGACGCTCAAAGCGGTCGAACTGGCCAAACGCAACCGCTACACCAGCGTGATGAGCCACCGTTCCGGCGAAACCGAAGACAGCACCATCGCCGATTTGGCCGTCGCCACCAACTGTATGCAGATTAAAACCGGCTCGCTCTCCCGCTCCGACCGCATGGCCAAATACAACCAACTTCTCCGCATTGAAGAAGAACTGGGCGAAGCGGCCTACTATCCGGGCAAGGCCGCGTTTTACCAGTTGGGAAAAGATTAGTAAATCATGGCAATAGACTGTATTGGCTGGCATTGTGATGCAGACGGTTTCCCCGATGGCGTGCCGGAAGAACAGGCGGGGGTGCATATAGGCTTTTTTTTGGCTTGGGCATTTTCACGCGGCTTTGCCGGGGCGCGCCATTTGAAAGGTAACGAAGACGAATTGGCCAACCTGGCCGCCCGCCGCATCAGCGGGACGGATTTTTTAATCCGTATCTGCGACGGCAAGTTGTGGGACGTTGATTTCAACAGCGAGGGCGCGGCCTTCGCCCATGATTATTACGCCAACCACAACTGTGCCTTCGCCCGCGAATATGGTTCTTATTTGAACGATTACGGTAAGGTGTTTGCCGGATACGGCGATTATTGCGTGGAAGGCAGTTGGGAAAACTTCGACCGCCTGTCCCCTTTGCTGGATGAGCGTTTGGCGCAGTGGAGGCGGTACGGGGCAAAATGAAGTGGGTAACGGTTTTGTTGCTGACCGCTTCGATTTCGTTCCAATATCGTTTGTGGTTCGGCAAGGGCAGTTATGCCGAAGTGGCACAATGGGAAAAACAAACCGAAGAACAAAAGGCAAAAAATCTGCTGTTGTTGCAGCGCAATCGGGCGTTGGAGGCGGAGGTCGAGGATTTGAAGGCGGGATATGAGGCTTATGACGAATTGACCCGATCGGAAGCCGGCTTTATCGAACCGGGTGAAGAGTATTACCGCATCGTCAATCCGATACCCTCATCACGCCCGAAACAGTAGTTTTTCGGCCTTTGGCAGCCTTATCCGCCGTATGGGGGAATGCCGATAAATGGACGGTTTGCCGAAACAAGCCGTCTGAAAACGCTTCGTACGTTTTCAGGCGGCTTTTCTACGTCTAAAATAACCGTTTTCCTAAAAAACCTTATCATGATGACCGACCGCCGCTTCAAACGCCGCGAGCGTTTGAAAAACCGACCTTTCTGGCAGGCAGACAAACCCTATCTGCACGACTGCCAGATTTCCGACAGCCGTTTCCGCGCATTGGGGTATGTGATGGCCGGTTTGGCGGGGGCGATTAATGCGGGCGGTTTTTTTGCTGTCAGCAGTTATACCTCACATGTCAGCGGCGCGATGTCCGGGGCGGCGGATTTGGCTTTTTTGGGTAATTGGCGCGGCGTGGCGGTAGCTTTGAGCGGTGTGGTTTGCTTTATTTTGGGCGCGGCGCATTCGAGCTGGACGATTTTGTGGGCGAAGCGGCAGCGTTTCCGCAGCGGTTACGGTTTGTCCATGTGGCTGGAAAGCCTGTATCTGCTGGCATTTGGTTTGCTGGGTGTGGCCTTGTCGCATTATGGCAGCGTCCTTGCGCCGCCCACACTGCTGCTTTTGTGTTTCATTATGGGCATGCACAATACGGTGATTACCGTGTTATCCGGCGGGGCAATCCGTTCCACCCATATGACGGGGACGGTAACGGATTTGGGCATAGAGTTGTCTAAGGTGCTGTATTACCGCCGCAGCAACAATCCTCGCCTGCCCGATGTCAGCGTAAACCGGCCGAAGATGAAGCTGCTGGCGGGGCTGCTGCTGTCTTTTTTGGCGGGCGGGCTGGTCGGTGTTTGGGGTTATCATTATCTGGGCTACCACTTTACCCTGCCGGTGGCCGCATTGCTGTTTTGGTTTGGTGCGGGTTCGGTGGGTTATGACGTAAGAATCCGCTGGCGTATCTTTTGGCGGCGCAAGAAACGTTTTTAAATAGTTATTCGGAAGTAATTTCGGGTTAATTGGAATTTCGCCCATACTTTAAACTGGTAGAATCGGAATTGGGGTTTGTTTGGGAGGGACCTGGCCCCATCCGGCAGGGCATTATTCGCGGCCCCGTGTGTTGAAACTTAATATATTGGTGTAGCATTATTGCACTTTAATTATTAGTGAAATAACAAAAACCGGTACTGCGTAAACCCGCTTTGCCGTATTATTGATACCGTCTGCGGCGCGTCGCCTTGTCCCGATTTTTGTTAATATTGACGGTAAATATTGGGTTAAACCGATTTCTTTTTGACAAAGGGAATATCGTAAGGAAACCCTGCCTCAATCGGAATATGAAAGGACGAAATATGCAAATCTTCAAATCCCTTACTGTGATTGCCGTGTCGTCGTCGCTGGTGTTGGGCGGTTGTGTGACCAATACGGACGGACGGCAGCAGGTCAGCAAAACCGCCTTGTACGGGCTTGGTGCGGCGGCGGCCTGCGCGGTGGTCGGCGGCCTGACGCACGGCGGCAAGGGTGCGCGCAATTCCGCGTTAGCCTGCGGCGCGGTGGGCGCGGGCGTGGGCGGTTATATGGATTATCAGGAAGCCAAATTGCGCGAGAGCCTGAAAAATACCGATGTTTCCGTTTCGCGCGAAGGCGACCGGATCAAGCTGACCATGCCCAGCGCGGTAACTTTCGCCACCAACAGCGCGACTTTGAGCGGTGCGGCCATGGATTCTCTGAACCGTGCCGCCGAAACTTTGGTGCAATATCCGGAAACCACCATTACAGTTGCCGGCCACACCGACAATACCGGCAACGACAGTATCAACCAGCCCTTGTCTGAACGCCGGGCGCAATCCGTTGCCGATTATTTGTCGCGGCGCGGCGTCGATTACAGCCGCCTGCGTACCGTAGGTTACGGTTCGCGCCAGCCGGTTGCCAGCAATGGTACGGAAGTCGGCCGTTCGGAAAACCGCCGTGTGGAAATTATTATTAATCCGACCGCCAATGCGGGTCGGTAAAGGGGTTGCCTGTTGTGAAAACAGCCTGCGGTTATGCTGCAGGCTGTTTTTTGCGGTGTTGCCGGAAAATCAGTCTTTCAACCTGAATTCCGCCGCACGCGCGTGGGCGGTCAGGCTTTCGCCGTGTGCCAACACGCTGGCGGTTTTACCCAGTTTCTGCGCGCCTTGTTCGGAGACTTGGATCAGGCTGGAGCGTTTTTGGAAGTCGTAAGTGCCCAGCGGCGAGGAGAAGCGGGCGGTGCGGCTGGTGGGCAGGACGTGGTTGGGGCCGGCGCAGTAGTCGCCGAGGCTTTCGCTGGTGTAGCGTCCCATGAAAATCGCGCCGGCGTGGCGGATTTTTTTCGCCCATTCCTGCGGGTTTTCTACCGATAATTCCAAGTGTTCGGGGGAAATGTAGTTGGCGATTTCGCAGGCTTCGTCCAAGTCTTTGGCGAGTATCATCGCGCCCCTGTTGCCGAGCGAGGCTTCGATGATGTCGCGGCGGGGCATGGTTTCGATGAGGCGGTTCATGGCGGTTTGGACTTCGTCGAGATAGGGCTGCGACGTGCCGATAAGGATGGCTTGGGCGATTTCGTCGTGTTCGGCCTGGCTGAACAAATCCATCGCCACCCAGTCGGCGGGCGTGGTGCCGTCGGCGATGACGAGGATTTCAGACGGCCCCGCCACCATATCGATGCCGACTACGCCGAACACGCGGCGTTTGGCGGCGGCGACGAAGGCGTTGCCCGGACCGGTGATTTTATCGACCTGCGGTACGGACTCGGTGCCGTAGGCGAGGGCGGCAACCGCCTGCGCGCCGCCGACGGTGAATACTTTGGTAACGCCCGCGACGAAGGCGGCGGCAAGCACGATGTCGTTGCGTTCGCCTTTTGGCGTGGGGACGACCATGATGATTTCTTTCACGCCTGCGACATGGGCAGGCATGGCGTTCATGATGACGGAACTCGGATACGCCGCTTTGCCGCCGGGGACGTAAATGCCGACGCGGTCAAGCGGTGTAATTTGTTGTCCCAACAGCGTGCCGTCTTCGTCTTCGTACGTCCACGATTCCATTTTTTGGCGTTGGTGGTAGCTTTCGACCCGTTTGGCGGCGGTTTTCAAGGCCGTCTGAATTTCGGGCTGCAAACGCTCGAACGCGGCCTGCAAATCGTCTTGGGTGAGGATGAGGTCGGCTATGGTTTGGGCGGACGTGCCGTCGAAGCGGTTGGTGTATTCGATGAGCGCCGCATCGCCGCGCTTTTGCACGTCGGCGCAGATGTCGGCGACGATGCGGTCGATTTCGGGATTCTGCGCGGTCTCAAAAGCCAGCAGGGCTTTGAGTTCGGTTTGGAAGGCAGGGGATTGGGTGGTCAGCTTTTTCATAATGGTTTTAGGCCGCCCGTATTTCAGACGGCCTGCGTTTGGAAGAATCAGCGGTAACGTATATTTTCAGCAGCATCGACAGAGATATTGCCCTGTTGCTGCAATTGCCGGAACACAGTTTCCGCTTCTTCGCCGTATTGTTCCAGCAGGCGGAAGAGATCGGCCTTCTTTTTGGGGCGGTTTTTCCTTAACATCGCGAGAACGGTTTCGGAAACGGCGGGTTGGTTTTCGGCATCGGCCAAAACACATTGTGCGGTGTTTTCCGGCAGCTTGCCCGTTTCCGCGTTTGAGTCTTCCAAAGCGGGCGGGGTTTCCGTCTGAGCGAGGAAGCGGCGGATTTTTTTGCCGAATTTCTTACGGCAGAAGAGTTCGGCATCCGGATACTGCAGCTCGAGCATCCTGACGGCGGCGCGCAATCTGCGGCGGCGGCTGACAACCGCGATGCGGGCATGGTCGTGGTGTTCCAAAATCGTCCGCAGGAAAGAAAAAATTGCCCGCCAGGCTTTTCGTTCGGGCAGTCTGACCAACTCCGCCGTTTCCGACAAACCTTCAAACCGGCGTGCGGTTTGGGCGTTGATGAAGACGGCGGTATCGGGCAGTTGTCCGGGCAGGTGTTTTTTGCGGAATTTCGTTTTGACGGAATCGATCAACAGGTAAGACATATTATCCTCCTTTCGGTTTAAAAGGCGTGCACGGCTGCCGCGAAGGCGTCGATAATCGGCTGCAGGCGCGCATATTTCACCTTCAGCGCGGCCTTATTGACCACCAGCCGGCTGGAAACGTCGCAGACATGCTCCACGGCCTCGAGCCGGTTTGCCCTAAGCGTATTGCCGCTGGAAACAAGGTCGACGATTGCATCGGACAAACCGACCAGTGGCGCAAGTTCCATCGAACCGTAAAGTTTTATGATATCGACATGAACCCCTTTGGCGGCAAAATGTCCGGCGGCAATATCGGGATATTTGGTGGCGATGCGCAAACGCCCGCCCGGCTGAGAGGCGCGGGCATAATCAAACCCTTCCGGCACGGCGACCATCATGCGGCATTTGGCGATTTGCAGGTCCAGCGGCTGATAAAGCCCGTCGCCGCCCAGTTCGGTCAAAACATCCTTTCCGGCGATACCGAAATCCGCCGCCCCGTATCGGACATAGGTCGGCACATCGGAGGCGCGGACGATGACCAGCCGGATATCGTCGTGGTTGGTGGCGATAATCAGCTTGCGGGACTGTTCGGGGTCCTCGGCCGCCTCTATGCCGGCAGCGGCCAGCAGCGGCAGCGTCTCGTCAAAGATACGGCCTTTGGAAAGGGCGATGGTCAATTGTTGGTCGGACATATCGTTTCCCGAAAAAGGCCGCCGAATAAGCATGGGATATTCGGGCGGCCTGCCGTTTAAGATGCCAACAAGGTTTTCACATCATCGGCGATTTCCGATGCGGTGTTGCCGTATTTTTCAAACAGTACGGTTTCCCCGTTTTTATCCAAGATATAAGTGCCGGCCGTGTGATCGACCAGGTAGATCCCTTCCGACTGTTCTTGGGATTTGGCCGACACCACGCGGTATTGCTGTTTTACCTCGGGGATGCTTTGGTCGCCGGTGGCGGTCAGGCCGATGAAGTCGGGGTTGAAGGTGCGGGCGTATTTGCTGACGGCATCGGGCGTGTCGCGCTCGGGATCGACGCTGACGAACACTACCGCCACATCTTTGGCCTGATCGCCCAGTTGGCCGACGACGTCGTTATAGGTCAGCAGGCTGGTGGGACAGACGTCGGGGCAGTTGGTGTAGCCGAAGGTCAATAACACAACCTTTCCTTTCAGGCTGCTGATTGCGAAGGGCTTGCCGCTGCCGTCTGTTAAGGTAAAATCGCCGCCGATATCGTCTTTTTTGACATCCGTGCCGAAAAACTGGCCGTTTTTGCGGGAGGATGATTTTGGCGCGGAGGCGGCCGATGCCGGCACGGAAGAGGCTTCAACGGCGGTGGGTACGGACGCGTTTTTTTCGGCGGGCGGTTGGGCGGCTTCCTGTTGGCAGCCGGCCAGCAGCATTGCAAAACCCAAAAGCAAAGCCGGATAAGTTTGCTTCATGTCGATACTCCTTTGTTGGTATGTATAAAATACTGCCCTGTAATCTTACCCTGTTTTCCGTTTGGAAGGAATGGTAAATGTGTTATCCTGATTCTACCGTCCAAATGGTTCGGGCAAAGGGAAAACAGGGATTAATTTGATATAGGCGAAATTTCAATCAATCCGTCTGCAGATGGCGGCGATTAAGGTGTTTTGGGTAATTAAATTTTTATAAAATTCATTTATTTGAAATAAAAATTGCGTCTCATGCTTTACAACATCGTTTTAACTGCTATAATGACGACTTTACCGCTGCCCAGGTGGTGAAATTGGTAGACACAGGAGACTCAAAATCTCCCGCCGAAAGGTGTGTCGGTTCGAGTCCGACCCTGGGCATATAACCGCTTTTTCAGGCGGTTATTTTTTTACCCAAAGCCGTCTAATGCCGTAAAACCCAATAACTACGGGGCTTATAGCTGTTTCTAACCTTTCCTGATTGTCCAATCCCGCCAATTTCCGTTTAATTGAGTCAAGCAAAAAGTAGGGGTATATTTTAGGGGCATCTGAAAATACCCCTGAAAACATACCCCAAGAATGCCCCTAAACGACCGACAAATCAGAAATGCCAAGCCTGCCCCCACGGGGAAGAAGGCCAAACTCTTTGTCGGCGAAGGCCTGTGCCTGTCTGTATATCGGCACCGGCGGCGGCAAACTATGGTAGTTTGATTCCGCCTATCAGGGGAAGCGCAAAGCCCTTTTAATCGGCAAATATCCGACCGTTTCCCTTTTCGAAGCCCGCCAAGCCGCCTAAACGGCCGCCATAGCCCCGTTTTGGTCACGGTACGCCGCGGCCGAGACCAGGCATGTACCCATTGGTTAGGGGGAATATTGACGGCTGACGGCAGGCAGGGAAACGCATTGGAAATATTGAGGGTCATGGATATGCCCGATGTTTCAGGAATAAACTTACCGATACTGCCGCACCGCGCCGTGCGAGGTTGCCTATCGATTCTGAGAAGATTAAAAATGTATCTTTCCGACACATATCATCTGAAAAATGCGTTTTGTTTTGTCTGACTTTATGTCCCAATGTACGAAGGGGGCCGCATAAAATACAGCCCCAAGGGTCTCTTGCCGGCAGGGGAGGGGTTTTAACCATTAAGGAATTTTTGATGAATTATGCGCTTGATGCCCTATGGTGGCGATTGACTCATCCCGATGTCCGCGCGTTGGCTTCTTTGCTTACGGCCCCACCGCCATGGCACAGCGGGTGCGAAATATCTGTACGCGAGTTGTTGGGGGAGAAAGGCTTCCGTTATTTATTGGCCTTGAATGACGAACCTTCGGCTTTGGTAAGGCATTTGACAGAGGATTATCCTTTTGGCGGCCGTTTGGGCGTTTATGCGGAAAGTTTGTTGGCTTTTTGGCTGGGCAATGCACCGCATTGCCGACTTTTGGCGCGCAATCTGCCCGTTTCGGATGATGATAGGACGCTGGGGGCGTTGGATTTTGTCGCTAAAATCAACGGCCGACTGCATCATATTGAGTTGGCTTGCAAATATTATGGTGCGGCAGACGGCGATGCCGATGTTTTGGCAGGGCTGAATGACCGGGATACCTGGCTGGGAAAAGCCGAAAAGCTGAATTCCCAGATAGCCTTGGCTCATAACGATAATGGGCGGAATGCTTTGTCTTCCATCGGCTTGGCGGCAAACAGGGTAATCAGTTCGTCTGTTTTACGAGGTATGTTGTTTGCCGCCCAGGGGGTGGTTTGGCAGTTTCCGTTAAATCCTTATGCTTGGCAGGGGCGTTTTTGCGAACGCTGGCCGTCTGAAGGTTTTTCGGACAACCAACGTTATTATCTGTTTCCGCGTTTGTCTTATCTTGCGCCGGTCAGGGTGAGGAAAGAGGATACTTTGGATTGGGAGGCTGTAAAGGAGGTGGAACAAGGTCTGGTGGCCGTTTTAAATCTAAGGCCGGACGGCTTTTGGCATGAAACGGGCAGGGTGATGAAGCGGCAAGGCGCTGATGGTTTGAATAGTTTGTTAGAATTTCTGTAAAATTGCAATTTATGGTTCAAATAGCATATTAAAATAAAATTGCTAAAGCATATTATTTTTTTCGGAAATGGGCAGGATATAGGGTTGCATATAAGTAAGGCGCGGTTCTAAAATTTTCGTTATTGACAGTTCAAAATACCGTATGCGATATGGGGAAGGGTTAGTATTTGTTGTATGTTGGAGACAACCCATAACTTTTATCC
>CAUVCE010000013.1:0-20702 GCA_963550425.1 uncultured Neisseria sp. | reverse complement strand
CTTCGCCCGGCATTTGCGCGAACAAAACCTGATCCGCCAAGAAAACGGGAAAATCAAATACGCGCCGTTTGCCAAACCCAAACCGCAGCCCTCCCCCAAGCAGCCTGAAAAAAAACGTATGGAAACCCGATGAGGCCATTTAGAAAAAACTGATTGCCGCGTTGTCGTTGAGGAACCGTCCCAACGAAACCGAAACATTACGCAATACAATCAAATCACTCACGAAATCCGACAAAAAAGAAACCGAAAAACTGCTTCAACATCTGCAAGACACCAAAATCCTACGCATTGACGGCACAAAAATCGCGTATCTCAAGAATGTCCAAAAACCGGATAAACAGGGCAATCCGGAAAATAATTGTTTCAACCATAATAACCCGCAATAAATATTTTAGCCAAAAAAAAAACGGCAACCGATACAGTGCCGTTTTTCTTCATCCAATCCCTCAAGATACAGCCACGCGGTAAGCCGTGTCCTGTCCGGCAAGATAGACAATCTGGCCGTGCGACAGCGTTACACGGCCGACACGTTGGGCAGGATTATCCACAAAAGTACCGTTGGTGGAGTTTAAGTCTTCCAGCCACAGGCTGCCATCCGCATTCAAACCGATGCGGCAATGCCTTCCGGAAACGGATGGGCGGTTAATGACAATATCGTTCCCGGCCGTTCGGCCGATATTCAAGGTTTGCCCGGCCGACAGGCAAATGGCCGGCAGGCCGCCCGAAAGCGGTTCGAGGCGGACATTGTGGCCGGAAGGCAGGGGGGAAGGCACGGCAGGCGGGTTTTCTACGCGGAAACATGCCGCACCGCGGTCGCGGGTGAGCTGCAAAATGTCGCCGGCCTTTAAAACGGCAGTGCCCGTGATAGGCTGGTCGTTTACAAAACTACCGTTGGTACTGCCCAAGTCTTCTGCTTCCAAACGGCCGCCGTCAAATTTAAGGCGGATATGGCGGCCGGAAATCTGCGGATGATTGAGTACGATGTCGGCTTTGCTTCCCCGCCCCAGCACCATATCGCGGTTTGGCGGCAGGACGATGTTGCGGCCGCCGTTCAGCGAAGTCAGCGTCAGGCCGTCGCTGCCTCCGTAAACCCGTGTGGCGGCATTATCGGCCTGCATGCCGGCCATACGGCGCAAAAGTTGCGAATTGATAGGCGGGTTGGCGCCGGCGCGCACTTGGGCGCGCAATCTGTTCAGGTATACCGCACCCGCGCCGCCCATGCCGACCACCAGCAGCAATATCAGGTAAATCCAGCGCGTCTGGCGTGCCGCATCGGCCTCGGCCGCACTCAGGCAACGGCCGCTTTCCTGCTCGAACGGCACGTCCTGCTTTTTCAGCATGGGGATAAGTTCGCTGTTGCTGACGGCCAAGACGGTGTTTTGTTGTTGGACATGGCCGGCATAGTTTGTGCCGACCACCTGCCCGCATTGATTGACCAAGGGGCCGCCGCTGTTGCCGCCGGAAATGGGGGCATGGTGTTCCCATACGGTCGAGCCGGTTTGGGATTTGAATTCGCGTTTGAGCGTACCCTCCGCCACGACGGGTTTGATGAAGCCCTCGGGGTCGCCGAAACCCAAGCCCGATGTTACGTCATCGGAAGCACCCGGAAAGCCCAGTGAAAACACGGGCATGGTGGGCTGGAAGTATTCGCTGTCGCCCAAGGGCAGCGGTTCGCCCTCCAAGCCGTCCACTTTGCCGATGGCCAAATCTTTGTCTTTGTCGCTGGTCAGCACCTCTATAGGCAGCAGTTCGAGTTTCGGGGATATGGCGCGTACGACAAACATTTCGGGTTTGCCCAGTTTGGCCAGTTGGGGATCTTCGATTTCCCCACCCAAAACATGGTGGTTGGAAATGATATGGCCTTCATCGGAAACAAGGTAGCCCGAACCGTGCCCCATCATTAGGAACAGCCGCCCTTTTTGTTTGAACAACACCATGCGGCTGCCGTCTTCGCCCACAACGAGTACATAGCCTTTGTCGTTGATGTTGGACAGCATCTGCCGGTCGGTTATGCGGGCGGCGATTTCATCGTTCAAGGGGATGCCTATCCACAGGCGGTAAACGGAACGGCCGGCATTGATGACCGGGTTGTCTGCCGCGTGCAGGGGGGCGGCGGCCAGCAGGCACAGGGCAAGCATGTTTAAAAGAAGGCGTTTGAAAAAGTGCATGGAAATTCCTTTTGTCGGGAAGGGAGGTGTTGTGGATTAAAATCATAATGCCGCTGCGTTGGCACGCCGCCTTGTATTTTCCTTATTTTAATCCACTATATATGCCTGCATTTTATTTGTGTGCCGGCTTGGGCAGGGTGATATGGGGAAGGTATTGCTGCAGCTGCTGCCTTTTTTGCTGCTGCCACCACCAGAAAGCCGCCGCCGCCATTGCCGCACCGATTAAGATACCCAAAGCCAAAACGGGAAACAGGCGGTGTTTTGCCGGAGGCGGGGACGGTTGGGCTGTGGCGGGGGCGGCGGTTGGGACGGGGTTTAGGTTTACCTGTGTCGGACGGCTGTCGGCCAGCAC
The DNA here is from genome assembly GCA_963550425.1 of uncultured Neisseria sp. GTDB lineage: Bacteria > Pseudomonadota > Gammaproteobacteria > Burkholderiales > Neisseriaceae > Neisseria. The sequence continues at coordinate 18,182 of CAUVCE010000013.1, read as the reverse complement.
TTTGGTCGCCGGTGCCTCAGGCAATCCGCCTATGCGCACGAGTATCAGTGAGGTGTTGTCTTGGCGCGGCTGTGCTTTGGATAGGACGGCATCCAGCAATACCCTGCCGGTTTCGGCCAACGGGGCGGCTCCCGCGTTATGAAGCAGGGTTTCGATTTCGCCGCCTGCCTCGTCATCCAGTGTCTGGATGCCGTCACTCGCCAGCAACAGGGTGTCGCCGTTGTTCAGGCTGCCATCGCGACGGTCAATCAGGCTGATGTCGATGCCCATAACCGCACTGGTTACAGCATGGCGGGCAGGATGACGCTGTGCTTCTTCACGGCTGATTTCCCCCGCCGCCACCATTTTTTTCAGATCTTCGGCAAAGGCATGGTTGGCGTTGATGCGCCGCAGTCCGCTTGTGTTGTAGAGATAAAGGGGGCTGTCGCCAACGCTGATGTATTGATATCCGCCGTCCCGTTCGTCCAATAATACGGCTATCAGGGTCGTACCCATGCCTTTGAGCCCGGGATTGGCGGCAATTCGGTCGCCCAAGGCGCGGTTGGCATAATCCAACGCTTCGCGCAACGGGTCGGGAGAATTCGATGACAGGTGTTCGGCAAGGTATTCGATAACGGCATCGCCTACGGTGCGGCTCGCCTCCCTCCCCCCCGTGTGCCCGCCCATCCCATCGGCCAAAACGAAAAGTTTGTGGTGGGGAGGAAGGTCTTGCCAGCCAATGTAGTCTTGTTGCTCTTCGCGGCTGCCGGTTTCTTGTTCAAGATGAAATTCTGTCCGCATGTTCATCAAAATTTCCTTAATGGTTGAAACCCCGCCCTTCGGGGCGGTAGAATCCGGGTTTATTCGGGCAGGCTGCAACCCCTTCCGAACCGGGACAACACATAGGGCTGTGCCTTAGGTGCAGCCCTATGTGTTGAAACATCCTCCTGTGAAAAGAGGCTTTCAGACGGCTTTTTTCATCAGCCAAGCCGTCTGAAACGCTTAGTTGCAGTGTCTTCCCCTTACTTCGGCATCGACTATGGGTTTGTTGTCGCTACCGTAGAGGGAAATGACCAGCACGCCGCCGTTCAACATCCATCCGCGTATCTGACTGTTTCTACATGCCGTTTTGGCCAATTCCTTACTCAGCACATCACGCATGCTTTCTTTTTGCTCATTAGTGAACTGGTCGCCGCGCACGCCGGTATGGGTCATCTGCCAGACCAGCGTCCTGCCGCCGGCCAGATAAACGCGTTCGAGGCGCAGGTTTTCGCCCATGGACTGCGGCAGCCCCTTGTTCATTTCCGCGATATCGGCTTCGGAAATTTCAACTGAAGAATCGCTGCTTCCGCCGCCTTCCTGGCCGCCATTGTTTCCACCGCCGCCGTTATTGTTTCCGCCGCCGTTATTATCGTCCCTGCTGCCGCCTTTTCCGGAGATGACGATGGGCGGGTCGTTGTTGTCGGATGGGGAGGAAATGGCTGCTTTGGGTTCCGGGGCATTTTTGCCGCCGTTATTGTCCGACAAGCCGAACCATGCCGCGCCGGCCACAATGGCCGCAGCCACCCCGACTATAAGGCCTTTGTTTTTTTTACCGCCGTTGTTATACATGGGCGGTGGCGGGTTGAAGCCGCCCTGCGTGCCGCCGTTTCCGTAATTGTTGTAAGGCGGGGGGGGCTGGTTTGGATTGCCGTAGACATAAGCCGTACCGGCGGGTTGTTGCGGCGGCTGCGGCGGATAACCGTAGGCCGTGCCGCCGGGTTGGGCAACCTGCGTGGCGTGCTGCATATCGGCGGGCTGCCGATAAGGTTGCGCCTGAACCTGCGGCTGCTGCTGCGGCATACGGCCGAGCAAAGCCTGCTGCATATCGGTGGCGTTTTGGAAACGGTTTTCCGCCTTGACATTCAACGCATAGTCCACAGCCGCCAAAAAAGCGTGGCTGTACCGGCCTTCATAATTGCTGCCGGCCAGCTTGGGCTGGGTATCCGTATCGGCAATTCGGGCGGGGGCTTCCTCTATCAGCTGATGGGTAACCGCCTGATAGATACATGCGCCCAAACTATACAGGTCGAGGGCGGGCAAAAAGACATCGCGCGAATGATATTGCTCAATGGGGGCAAAAGGCGGCGTGAGGATTTGGGTAAGGGGTCGGCTCTTTTGGCCGATGGCCTGCCGTGCCGCGCCAAAATCGATTAAAACAGGGGTTTGGTTTTCGGTAATCAGGATATTTTCGGGTTTGATGTCGCGGTGCAGCAACTGCTTGTCGTGAATATATTTCAAACCGTCCAGCAGGGGAATAAATATCTGCGTCAGTTCGCCCTCGGATGGCCTTTGATTTTCCTTAATCCATTGATGCAGGGTAATGCCGCGTATATAGGGCATAACGAAATAGGCCGTGCCGTTGGCCTCGAACAAGTCGCTTACCTTCACGATATTGGTGTGATTTAGGCCGTAAAGCAGTTTGGCTTCTTTGAAAAAGCCGCCAAAGCCCCAATCGAACAACTCCTGGTCGGCCGTGCTTTTTGCCGCCACAGTCAATCCTTGCACCCGCACACCGCTGTCGGGGAAGTATTCCTTAATCACATGCTGCGACCCCAAATGCACATGTTCGGCCAGATAGGTGATGCCGAACGCACCCGAACCGAGCACGCTTTGTACGACATAAGTATTATTCAGCCTGCTGCCCTCGGGCAATGCATCGGCGCGTTTGACATTTTGTGCGGCCATATCCTCATCCTGTATCGGGGTGGAAAAAGACAGAAGGTTGCAGTCGGGCGGGTATTGTAGGCAATCCGGAAAAGGGTTTACCCCTCCCAAACAGGCCTACATTCTACCGCCATAAAAGGCAGGGTTTCAACCACTAAGGAAGTTTTGATATTATGGCGGATTAACGAAAATCGTAACAAGGTACCGGACCGGCGCAGCAGCGTTTTTCGTTATTACACTATATGCCTTGTTTCAAAGCCAAGGCCGCCTGATACAAAGCCTTTTTGTTTTCACCCGTTATTTCAGCCGCCAATTCGGCTGCCTGCTTGGTCGGCAATCCGGCCGCCAAAACCCGCACCACCCTCAACGCATCCTCAGACAAACCCGCCTCTTTTTGCATATCGTCAGGGTGTATGACCAGTACCATTTCCCCGCGCACCTGATTGCCGTCCCGCCGCACGGCTTGCCCAACCTCCCTTACCGTGCCGGACAGAAAGGTTTCGAAAGCCTTTGTCATCTCCCGCGCCAGCGTGATTTCCCTTTCGGGAAATACGGATTCCATATCGTCCAAAGCGGCAACGATGCGGTGCGGCGCCTCAAACGCCACCACCGGATAATCCGCCTGCCGCCACTTTCGAAACAGCTTTTTGCGACCCTCGGACTTGGGCGGCAAAAAGCCGTTGAAATAAAAATCCGATTCGGTAACGCCGGCCACGCTCAAAGCACCCATAACCGCACTCGCCCCCACCACTGGCACAACGCGGAAACCCGCTTCGCGGACACGCGCCGCCAAACGCGCCCCCGGGTCGCATACCGCCGGCGTACCGGCATCGGATACCTGTGCCACGACCAAGCCTTCCGAAAGCGCGGCAATCACTTTGTCGGCCATCTGGCGTTCGTTATGTTCGCGCACACTAACGAGTTTGGCCTGAATGCCATAGGCAGACAACAATTGTGCCGTTACCCGCGTATCTTCGGCACACACCCAATCGGCACGCCCCAATACCGCCAAAGCGCGCAAAGTAATATCAGCCAGATTGCCGATAGGGGTGGCTACCACATATAATGAAGCCGTCTGAACACTGTCGGCGGCCTTTTGAAAATGTTTATGCATCATACAATCAAACCGTACGGCAAATTACTAACCATTTGCAAATGGAAAAGACAATGGCAGATTTTAAACCACTCAACGTATGGGGCGGAAGCAGGCAGTTTGCTTTGGCTTATCTTGAAAACAACATTGCCCTTTGTTCCGACATGGCCAACCTGTCGGGCGAAGGTTTTTTTGAAAATGCCGAAGAAGTGGCTGCCTCATTGCGTGAATTTTTGGCGGAGGCGGGCAAGGGTGGCGAGACGGCCGCGCAGAGGATCCTGCTGAATGTCGATAAAGTATACAAAGTCGAGATGCGCGACATCGTTTTCCCCCTTTACTTCAACAGCCGGAAAAACTTCTCCCTAAGCCTTCCCGACCCCATGGGCGTGCTTAACATCCGCGCCCGCGCCTGCTGCATACATCTGGACAACGGCGAAGTGTTATATACCGGCCGACAAGACATGGTTGCGGCGCTTCCCGCACTGGACATCTGACCGCATGCGCCCAAACCACCTGCAAGGCAGGGCAGCGGAAGAAGCCGCCCTGACCTTTCTTACGGCACAAGGCTGCACCTTGCTGGCGCGCAACTGGCACTGCCGGTTTGGAGAAATCGACCTGATTGCACTTCATAACGGGGTCATTGCTTTTATCGAAGTCAAATACCGCAAAACCGCCGCTTACGGCGGAGCCGCCTACAGCATCACGCCGGCCAAACTGGCCAAAATAACCCGCAGTGCCGAACAATACCTGCTGGAAAACCGCCTGCACGGCCATCCGTGCAGAATCGATGCCGTCCTAATACAAGGCGGATCCCCGCCCGTCTGGCATCAAAACATCACAGGATAATCCCATGACCGAATTACACCAACGCGTCCGCGCCCATTTTGAGGAAAGCATTGCCGCCAAACAACAGGCGGCCGAAGTTTTGGCCGAGCCGGCCGCCCAGGCAGCCCGGCTCATAATGACCTGTTTGATGAACGATGGAAAAATCCTTATTTGCGGCAACGGGGGTTCGGCTGCGGATGCCCAACACTTTGCCGCCGAAATGACCGGCCGTTTTGAAAAAGAGCGCATGGAACTGGCCGCCGTTGCGCTGACCACGGACACATCCGCCCTGACCGCCATCGGCAACGACTACGGCTTCGAACACATATTCAGCAAACAGGTTCGCGCATTGGGCAAAGCCGGGGACATATTGGTCGGCATATCCACATCGGGCAATTCCGGCAACGTAATTGAGGCTGTCAAGGCCGCACACGAACGCGATATGCGCATCATTGCCCTTACCGGCCGCGACGGGGGGAAAATCGCCGCCATACTGAAAGACGAAGACATCCTGCTCAACGTCCCCCATCAACGTACCGCCAGAATACAGGAAAGCCACATCGTCCTAATCCATGCCCTGTGCGATTGCGTGGATGCCATGCTGATGGAGGGAATGTAAAAAATATTATAATAATGGGCTAAATTTGAAACAGGGCAAGCCAAGAAAATGACATTGGCTATTCTATCAGCCTGCTATATTTCGACAAACGGGGCTGCACATAAGGCACAACCCTATAAATACAAAAACCGCTTGAAAACCATATCGGCTTTCAAACGGTTTTCGTTTGTTTAAATTTTTAAATAGCATGAGGTCGACCAGGCCTCCCCAGAGGGTTTGGTTTATCTACCTGATTCGCAAATCCATGCGATTCGGGCAAGTCGTCAATCGTGAGTAGTGGGGCATATGCCCTAAGGCGGCGGTATCATGTCTTGCGTCCTGTGTTGTTTATCGATAGGACGCATTATCGTACTGTACATCTTACCAGTCAAGAGTATTTATATAAATATATATCCTTACTAATCAATAACTTATAAAGTTATGTGTAACATTTAGGTATCCTTACAGAACATTAACACTTCTTGACGTATACCCTTTTGTCATAGCCGTAGGCCTTCCCGCCTATCAGGTCCCCCACGAAAAATTTTGACTTTTTTATATTTTGTGCTAGACTGATAAGGACAAGTGCTAATGGAGACCTACACAATGACCACCAATATTGACGAAATCCGCAAGCGCATCCTTGAAAAATTCCCTGACAAAGGTTATGAACTGTTGTCTTTTAAGGGCGTAAACCACCCTGTTGAAATCGTCTGCCCCGAACACGGGCCGCAAACAGTGTCCAGATTCAACAACTTTATCCGTTCCGTACACGGCTGTCCCGCCTGCGCGGAAGCCGTTATATCTGAAAACGCTTCCAAAAATGTCAAATCCTTCCAACAATCCGTAAACACCCTACGTTCCCTGGCTTACGACTTTGACCGTCTGGCCTCGCTGCCGCCCGAACAGTTTAAGTCGGAAGTCTTGGAGGTACTCGGAAAGGTCAGGCAGAAACCCCCCGCCAAACAGGCTGCCGAACAGCCCGAGCCCCCCCACCCCGAAGGCTTCGTACCCGTACCCGGCTTTCCCGACTATTCGGTCAGCAGGGACGGCAGGGTCTACGGCCTAAACGAGAAGGCAATGCTGCACGGCCGGTGGCGTCCGGCACACGGCATGATGGTTACGCTGCACGGCAAAAGGCTTTCTAAGACGCTGCCCGTCGCCAGGCTTGTGTATTCGGCCTTCCATCCCGGTGTCCCGCTGACGGGCTTCGTCGTGCGGCATAAGAACGGGGACTATGCCGACAATTCCCTGGACAACCTGTACCTGGCCGCAGAAAGTGAAAAGCCGCCCAAACGCGAAGTCATTGTTTATGACAAAGAATCCCACCGGAAGCTGGCCTTCCCGTCCATACAGTCCGCCGCCGCCGCCGTGGGTGCGTCTACCGTGTCCGCCGTAAGCCGCAGGCTCAAAGACCCCGAACTGCGCAAAACCCCGATAAACGGACGCTATGAAGTATTGGGCTACGGCCGTTAGGCTTGCGTATCGGCCTATGTCTTCGTCTTATCCGTTACAGGGTTCGCCCAGACGGTATGGCCGACGGCTATATCGGCAGCCCAGTCTTTTCGCGTACAACGGCCAAGCTTTCCTCAAAATCAGGCTTATCAAGCATGGATAGATCCAAATAATAACGGCATCTGCCATCTGCCGCCCGTTCGGGGCGAACCGAGAACTTCAAACCGGCCAATCCAAACCAACGATACCGCCACAAAACAACTGTTTCAATATCGTGCCAATTCACAAAAAACGGCATCACCCCGCCCGACACCAAGCCTTCCTCCCCCGCCGTCCATTGCCAACCCGTACTAACCAACAGGAAATAGAAATTGACCAACATAATCAGTAAAAAACTCACAAAAATCGCCGGTTCGAACCCCCACTCTATCCAAAAGGCCAAAACAAACAGAATCATAAAAAACACCGTTCTCTTGCGGCATTTCCGGCCGACATAAAATTTCCGTCCTGCCAATCCTTCCGCACGGCTGGAAAAAATAGGCAGCATACCGCTGGAAAATTCCCCCGCTTGAGGCATTTTGCGGAAAAACAGCCAATCCGGCATACCATCGGTATCGGCGGCAAACCCGGCAAACACTTCTATTTTGTCACCTACCGCCAAGTTAGGCGTGGAAAACAGATTCTGTATATCGGCCGCCCCCAGCAGTTGTTTCCGCGCAACCCGATAAGTCTTTCCTTCGGTATCTTCCAATAATCCCTTTTTACCGTCCCATTCAATCAAAACCGCCGATAGACGCTGGGTTTCTTTGGTTTTCATCGCGTTTTCCTTTTAAATCGGGATTTAAATTTTGTTACAACTTTATTTCATATTGCCGTATATTGCCTTCGCCTTTCCGCATCAGTTTTGCCGATATGGGTTTTCGACTCCCGCCACTAAGGCCGACAAATATTCACGCAATTGGCTCTCCCCGCACCCCATCAGCAAGGCATCTTCAAACGCATCTTGCGCCAACTGGTAAAGTTCGGCCATGTTTTCCGACATTACTTTCACTTTTTCGGTACAGGAAACGATATCGCCGTCATCGCTGTACCATTTCGGCATTTCGGGCATCGCCATATCATTCCTCCTATTTGATAAACCGGCTCGAATCATATCGCTTCACCCTGCGCGCCAGCGCATAGCGGCTGTCCCAATATTTGTTGGCAAGGCTGGTGATTTCGATGCGCTTGCCGGTACGCGGCGCATGAATGAAGCGGTTGTTGCCGATATATAGGCCGACATGGGAAATCCGCCCCCTTACTGTGCGGAAAAATACCATGTCGCCGGGCTGGAGTTCGCCTCGGCTGACCGCAACCCCCATTTTTGCCTGTTCCGCCGAAGTGCGCGGCAGGTTGATTTGCATGGTTTTGCGGAAGATGTGCTGCATAAAGCCGCTGCAGTCAAAACCGGTGTTGGCCGAAGTTCCGCCAAAACGGTAGGCCACACCCAGCAAACCCATCGCGCTGCCGATTAATTCGTCAGCCTCGTTGCGGGACAAGCTGCTTCCGTCTTCGCGGCGTTTTGGCGCAGCGGCCGTCGGCTGCGTCCTTTGCGCCTGCTGCCGCCCTTGTTGTTCCGCCGCCAAACGGTCTCTTTCTTTTTGTTGTTTGACAAAATCCTGCATGGCATCTTCGTCATAACCGCCCGTGTCGGCGGGAGGTTTGCCGCGTACCGGCGGCTCTGCAGACGGACGGCGGGTTTCGGTGCGCGCAGGCGGCGTCGAAGGTTTTTTTGCCGCTTCTTTTTCTTTTTTGGCGCGGGCGGCCGCATCCGGGTGTTCTTTTTCTTTCTCTCTAGTTGTTTGTCTTTTGTCGGCAGCCGTTTTTTTATCTGTCTGCCTTTTTCGACCCTCAGGTTCTTTGCCTTTATCTGCCATTTTATTTTTTGTGTTTTTATCTTTCTGATTTTTATTGTTTCCTTTTTCTTTACGGCTTTTTTCCCGGCGGTCGGCCTTATTGCCTTCCTTGTTTTTTTCTACTGCGGCCGGTTTTTTGCTTTTGTCCGCCTTGTCTTTTTCCGGCCGTTTTTTGACGTTGTCTTTTTTAGTGGTGGGGGCTTCTTTTTTAACCGTTTCTTTTTTGGCCGGTTTTTTATTGTCGGCCTGCGCCGGTGCGGCGGCAAAAATCAGTATCAGAGCCGCAAGGGTGGAAAAAAGTAGTTGTTTCAAAGAAGTCATAACGATGTTCCGTTGTTCGATCAAGCTGTTTTGGACGGCAAGGTTGTCTGTGGTGGGAAATATGCTATGCTGGCCGTCTGAATGGCCGAAGATACCACAGCAAAGGGCATGATGATACCAACTTTACTCGCCATACGCGATTTTTCCCGGATGCGCCAAATCGCATCGGTGCTGGCCAAATACGGTTTGGGCGGTTTTTTGCAAAGAATCAGACTGAAGGTCGGTAAGAACGGGGGCGGCGGTCAAAACGACTACATGAGTACGCCCCGCCGTTTCCGTTTGGCATTTGAGCAACTTGGCCCCACCTTTGTCAAACTCGGTCAAATCCTATCCACCCGTGTCGATATCTTCCCGCCCGAATGGATAGAGGAATTCGAACGCCTGCAAACCGACGTCGCCCCGATAGGCACAAAAGACATCTGCGCACTGATTGCCGCAGAGCTCGGCCGTCCGATAGGGGAAGTCTTTCTCGAAATCGACCCTGTTCCCGCAGGCAGCGCATCCATCGCGCAGGTACACCGTGCCGTCCTGCTTAACGGCGAACAAGTGGCCGTCAAAGTCAAGCGTCCGAATATCGATAAAACCATACAGGCCGATTTGCGTATACTCAACCACATGGCTTCCCTAATCGAATCGGAAATTCCCGAAACCCGCCGCTATCAGCCCGTTCAAATGGTGCAATATTTCGCCCGCAGCCTGGCGCATGAATTGGATCTGTCTTTCGAACTGCGCCATATGCAGCGTTTTGCCCATGCCTTTGCCGGACACCCGTTTATACGCATACCCCGCGTTTACGAAGAATGTTCCAACCGAAGGATTCTGGTGCAGGAATATATAGGCGGCGTATTGCTGTCCGGCCTGAATATAGAAGAAATCCCGCCGGAAACCCGCACCCTTATCGCCTGCCGCATTACCGATGCCCTTTTCATCATGATGCTGGAGCAAGGCTTTTTCCATGCCGACCCGCACCCGGGCAACATCTTTATCAACGGCGACCACAGCATCACGCTGATTGATTTTGGATTGGTCGGCCAGCTTTCCGGCACACGCAGAAGGGAAATCATCTGCTTAATCAAAGCACTGATGGAACGCGACCAATTTACCATGCAATATGTATTAAGCAACTGGGCGCAAGGGGATTTATCCGATGAAAACCTGTTGGGTGCGGATGTTTTGGAAATGCTGATGAACTACGAACACACACCAGTCAGCAAATTGCGTATCAGCCAAATCATTAACGACATCACGCAAATCATGCGCAGCCATAACCTGACCCTGCCTGCCGATTTGGTCATGTTGTTCAAAACCCTGATTACCTTGGAAGGCGTGGTCAAGCGGCTTGACGGTTCCGTCCAACTGCTGCAACGGGCCAAACCCATCGTCTTGGCCGAAATTGCAAAACGTACCTCGCCGCGCCGGCTGCTGAAAGAGAGCCGCCGCCATCTCAACAACCTGCTGCAAACCGCAGACGAATTGCCGCAAAACCTAATCAACCTGTCGCGACGCCTGCAGAAAGGCCGCCTGAACATCAACCTCGACCTCAGACGGCTGGACAACCTAAACCACCAACTCGACCGCGCCACCAACCGCCTGACTATGGGCGTGGTGACTGCCGCCTTAATTATCGGTTCTTCTATCGTAATGGGCGTAGAGAGTGCGCCGCGCTTCATCGGTTTTACCGGCTACCTGCTGGCTTTTGCCAACAGCATTTGGATAATCTGGTCGATTTGGCGTTCCGGCAAACACTGATCCCACCGCCATAAAACTCATCCGCACCCAAAGGCGGCCTCCCCCAACAACTTGGCAAAGGCAGGCATAAAACCCCTTAGGGCGGGAAGGCCATATACCGTTTGCCGCAAAACATCCAAATAATCGGCCAAAAACAACTTCGTCAAAATTTCCTTAATGGTTGAAACCCCGCCCTTCAGTGCAAAGCCCGCCGCAACCGTCCGCTGACGAAAGCACAAACCAGGCGTAACCGACATTTTTCGAAAACCCGTTAAGTGGTCAAAAAAGGCCCGGGCAGGCTGTTAAAAGTCTCAGGCTGCGAACCATGGCAGGGCGAAACAACACAAATATGGTATAAAAAGAAAAAAGCACGAACCCAAGTTCGTGCTTTTCCAAAATAAACCCAATTATTTATTTCTTGTCATCTTTTACTTCTTCAAAATCGGCATCTACCACATCATCATCTTTCTTGGCGGAAGATGATTCGGCTTGTGCACTTCCACCCGCTTGGGCTTCGGCCTGCGCTTGCGCGTAAACCATTTCGCCCAGTTTTTGGCTGGCTGCGCCCAATGCTTCGGCTTTGGCGTCGATGGCGGCTTTGTCGTCGCCTTTCACGGCTTCTTCTGCTTCTTTTAGCGCGGCTTCGATTTTTTCTTTCTCAGCCGCATCGAGTTTGTCGCCGTAGTCGGCCAAAGATTTTTTCACGGAGTGAATCAGGGCTTCGGCCTGGTTGCGTGCCTGTACCAGCTCGTGCAATTTTTTATCTTCCTCGGCATTGGCTTCGGCATCTTTTACCATACGTTCGATTTCTTCTTCGCTCAAACCGGAAGAACCTTGGATGGTAATGTTGGCAGCTTTGCCGGTGCCTTTGTCTTTGGCGGAAACATGCAGGATACCGTTGGCGTCGATGTCGAAGGTTACTTCGATTTGCGGCATACCGCGCGGTGCGGGTGCAATGTCGCCCAAGTTGAACTGCCCCAAAGATTTGTTAGCGGAGGCGCGTTCGCGTTCGCCTTGCAGCACATGGATGGTTACTGCACTTTGGTTGTCTTCGGCGGTAGAGAACACTTGCGACGCTTTGGTCGGGATGGTGGTGTTCTTCTGAATCAGCTTGGTCATCACGCCGCCCATGGTTTCGATACCCAAAGACAGGGGCGTTACGTCCAGCAGCAATACGTCGCTGCGGCCGCCGCTCAATACTTCGCCTTGAATCGCTGCGCCTACGGCAACGGCTTCGTCAGGGTTTACGTCTTTGCGCGGCTCTTTGCCGAAGAAGTCTTTAACGGCTTCTTGTACTTTCGGCATACGGGACTGACCGCCGACCAAGATCACGTCGTCAATGTCGCTGGTGCTCAAGCCGGCATCTTTCAATGCAATTTTGCAAGGTTCGATAGAGCGGGCAATCAGGTCTTCAACCAGGCTCTCGAATTTGGCGCGGGTAATTTTCATCGCCAAATGTTTCGGACCGGTTGCGTCCATGGTGATGTATGGCAGGTTGATTTCGGTCTGCTGGCCGCTGGACAATTCGATCTTGGCTTTTTCGGCAGCTTCTTTCAGGCGTTGCAATGCCATCACATCTTTTTTCAAATCAATACCTTGATCTTTTTTGAACTCGGCGATGATGTGGTCGATGAGGCGTTGGTCGAAGTCTTCGCCGCCCAAGAAGGTGTCGCCGTTGGTTGCCAATACTTCGAATTGTTTGTCGCCGTCGAGGTTGGCGATTTCGATGATGGAAATATCGAAGGTACCGCCGCCCAAGTCATATACGGCTACTTTGCGGTCTTTGTTGTCGCCTTTGTCCATACCGAATGCCAAAGCGGCTGCGGTTGGTTCGTTGATGATACGTTTTACTTCCAAACCTGCGATGCGGCCTGCGTCTTTAGTCGCTTGACGTTGGCTGTCGTTGAAGTAGGCCGGAACGGTAATCACGGCTTCGGTGACTTTCTCGCCCAAGTAAGCTTCGGCGGCTTCTTTCATTTTACGCAAAACTTCTGCGGAAACTTGCGGCGGAGACAGCTCTTTGCCTTGCGCTTTCACCCATGCGTCGCCGTTGTTGGCTTTGATGATTTCGAAAGGCATGGATTCGATGTCGCGTTGAACTTCTTTGTCTTCAAATTTATGACCGATCAAACGTTTTACAGCGTAGATGGTGTTTTTAGCGTTGGTTACGGCTTGGCGTTTGGCGGGTGCGCCGACGAGGACTTCGCCGCCGTCCAGATAAGCGACGACAGACGGCGTAGTGCGTGCGCCTTCTGCGTTTTCAATAACTTTGGTTTGACCGTTTTCAGAGATGGATACACAAGAGTTGGTTGTACCTAAGTCGATACCGATTACTTTTGCCATAATTCTGATGCTCCTTAAAAAGTTTACTTTTAGACGGCTTGAATATTTCATTCATAGTATATTTCAGCCATCCCTGTCTACCATGTTTCACAAAATAAGGGATATTTCAGCCATTTCAAGGTTTATTTTGTTAGAAAACATTTTTTTAAAACAAAAAATTAAAAATATGCTTCTTCTTCAAGCAAGATGCAAACACAAAAAACCCACACCATTAAAGTGTGGGTTTTAATTTATCTAGATTAGATTAGAATTTATGACGTAAGCCAACCAGTCCGGCAGTGGTCTCGGTACGGTCTTGATGACGACCGCTCTTACCTGCACGCAACCAACCCGCTTGTGCGAAGGCAGTAGTACGTTTGGAGAAGTCGTAATCGGCACCGACAATCACTTGGTTATATTCGCTGCTGGCCAGTTTTCTTGAGCCATTTAAACCACGACCACGTTTCGCCTCTGCCTTAAAGCCATGTGCATAAGTAATCTTCGGAGTTACATTACCAATGCGGTAAGCACCGGAAACGGCCAATTCGTGAACTTTCAGGCCGGCAGAGCTATCACGGGCAGCTTGATAAGTTTCGTCGGATGCTAGTTTTGCCAAGTAGCTGTCCTCGCTATCCCAACCGTTGGCATATTGATATCCACCGGAAACCATCAGGTTATTGGCATCATAACCAGCCTCTATACGGTGAACCTGGCCTGATTTACTTTTCCTGCCAGCAATTGTATTGGCAACATAAGCGGTTTTCTTATAGCCAAAACCATACTGTGCGAAGAAACCGGCATTTTCGTAGTTCAACCCGGCATAGTAGGACGAAGTGTCACCGGCATCATCATCGCGACCAGTTGTATAGCCTTTATTAGGGCCACCAATACCACGAACAGCAGTAGTTGCGTTGTCACGCGGGCTGAACTATGCATTGAAGCTGAATCCGGCAAAGATGGGGCTGTCGTAACGTACAGACAGGATTTTCTCACCGGTACGGGTAAACATACCCAGACCTAATGCGTTGTTGCTGTATTCCCACTGGTCGGTCTTACCCATTTCATCCAACTGAGTGCTCATTTTACCGGCGCGGATGGTACCTGCCGTGGTTTCCAAACCGATATAGGCCTGGCGCGTACCCCAACCGGCACTCTTACCATCCAGAGTAGTTTTAGACTCAACTTTCCAAATGGCGTTCATGCCGTTGCTCAGGTTTTCATGACCTTTGAAACCGATGCGCGAACCAAAATCGGCAATGCCGGTCAAGGTATGTTTTCTATCTGTAGTTCTAACACCAGCATTGTTATGACGGATAACTTTAACTTGTCCGGTTTCAACACCGGCTTTCATGATACCGTACAAGGTTACATCTGCCATAGCGGTAGTAGATAATGTGGCCAGTGCCAATGCAATAAATTTTGCTTTCATCTTTTAAGTTCCTTTTTTGTAGGAAAAGAAATTAACAAACCGATTTACGGTCAGGTTGTGTTAAAACGCCGCCAAACGCGACTACATGGAAGGTACTATAATGGCTTCTTTGCAAAAAAACAAATTTTATCGTTGCCCCACAGTCCCAGACTGTTTCAAAAATGTTTTATTTTACTAAAAAAATATATTTTTTTATTTTATTTTCAATTAGATATTCTTATATTAGCTAATCTGCCATTTAACTTTCACCTATTGTTGTTTTTTCGCATCTAAGTGCCAGTTTCAGCAATTTTGGCAGATTTTCCCTGTCAATTTGCAATATTTGTTCCTTCTTATTCCGCATTAATGCTCCGACATAAAATGCTGCACGCACATAGGGGGCAGCCATTTAAATTAGCGACAACGGCTTCGGCGCAGGCTGCCATAACGGCCGACTATACCCTGTATGGATTGGGCTGACTTGTCGTCTATATTCATAAATGTTACCTGCATTTTGGCAATGCTTTGACCGCCCGTGCTGCCACCCTCCAGTTCGCGCAACTGTCCGCCAAAACCGGCATTTTGCAGGCGTGAAAGCAAGGCCTGCGCCTGCGCCCTGTCGGGACGAGAACCAACGCTGATGCCGCCGTCCATCAATGTGGCGCTGAATCCTTTGGCTTTTAGTGCCTGTATCTGGCTGCCCGCATCAACCTGTATCGGCATCCACACGACAAAACCCCTGCCGCGCCCTCCGGATGCCTCTTTGCGTTCGATTTGGCGGCTGGCGGCATGCGGCCACTGGTTCAGCAATCCTTTGATCCGGTGGTAATCGTCTTCGGGCAGGGTTACGCTGGCTGTAGCCATACATTGCCTTCTCCCCCCGCTTCCGATTCCGATATCCGAGCCGCCTGCGTCGCCATAATAACCGTTATTGTTGTTGGGTATGCGTTTGGCTGCCTCTTCGCGCCTGCGTATCCTCTCCCTTTCAGCCAATTGCCATTTTTCGCGTTCCTGTATGCGCCGTACTGACTCTTCTTCGGTATCTGTCGGTTCGATATAGACTTCTTCGGCACCGCCGTTATCCTTAATCCACCCGTCAGGCTCCGAATGTGGTGAGGAGGCTGTCTTTTCATTGGGCAAACCTGAAGCATTTTTTTCAGACGGGGCGGTTTTGACTTCTTCTTTGGGCTTTACCATGGGCTGCGGCGTATTGACTTCCAATTTGGCATTGGCTCGGTCTTGCCGCGCAATTATCTCTGCCTCCCACCCGGCTAAAAACTGCGGGGCAATCATGCCGCCAAATATGGCGATATTGAGCACCACCAACACGAAAAACAACCATTTCATTAAGATTATTCCTCTTTAATCAAGACCCTGTTTGGAGTGGCCGTGTCCGATTTTACAAATATGACATGCATATTTTCATTTCGTTAATATTTATGCCGCCTTATCTGCCCTAATCCAGCTCAATAGGCCGTAAAGTACCAAATTATCTACGATTTTAATGTCATTGTCTAAGGCGAATGAAACAGGCATGGCTTCCCCCACCCTTTGCGCACCACCACCGGTTACGATGATGTCTACCGGCTTTTCAAGGCCGATTTTTTCTTTCAGACGGCCGTGCATTAAGATGATGCCCCCACATACGGCATCCATAATCCCGCTTGCCAACGCATTGGATGTGGTGGTGGGGAAGGGATAAATTTTTCCCAATGGTTTGTTTAAGTGGGCGGTTTTCACCGCCAGTGATTCTTTCATCAAATGGAAGCCGGGCATGATGCTGCCCCCGAGATAATGGCCGTCATCTGTCAGTGCGTCTATGGTTACTGCCGTGCCGCAACTGACTATAATGCAGGCATTTTGGCTGAACAGTCGGCTGCCTAACAGGTTGAACCAGCGATCTGCGCCGTGCTCGGCCGGATTGCGGTAATGATTGCGGATACCCAACCCCCGCGGCATGGAAGAGAGCCAAATAATTTCCCTGCCAATTTGCGCCCCGACCAATTTTTTCTTTTCGTCGCCACACACCGCGCAACCAAAAACGGCCGCTTCTTTATTGCCCAATTGCCGCCATGCGTCTCCGAGTGGTTCCAAATGGCGATATGGCGCATGGCACACTGTGCCGATTTGGCCGTTTTCCACCCAAGCCCATTTTAACCGGCTGTTTCCGCCATCCAATAAAAGGTAACGGCAAGCCGTTTCTTGAACGGCAGGTTGTCCGGGCCTCAAACTGATTTCACCGCTGACAATTTGTTTTTCACCCTCTGCGGTATGCAGAAGCAATGCCCCTTGTTCGGTAAAGCCGGCAACAACGCCTTCCGCCATAATCTGGTTATCATGCAATAAGTGAACAGTCCGGCCGGTATCACGGTTCGCGGCCTGATAAGCATCCAAAAAAGGGGCAAATCCTTTATTGGAAAATTCGGCCAGAAGTATGTCTGCCTCTTTCAATATGGCTGACAAAATCGCTGCCGCCGCCGGAATGTCATAACCGCTTACGGCTTGTATGGATGTTGCGGTGTCCAAATCCTTCGGCAGGGCGTAGTTCAGGCCGATTCCGATGACCGCTGTGGTCTTCCCATTATTACGGACGGTTTCTATCAGTATGCCGCCCAGCTTCCCGTTACCGGCAACCAAATCATTCGGCCATTTGATTTGTACAGGGATTCCCAACTGTTCCAGCCCCCTTTGGCAGGCCAGGGCAACAACCAATGCCAGTGCGCCCAAACCGGCTTGGGTTTTATCAAAAATCCAGCCGAAACTAAACATTAGGCACTCGCCCAAACGGTTTTGCCAACTCCTGCCCTGCCTGCCCCGCCCCTTTGTTTGTTCGTGCACCATACATAACAGGCGGTGTGCTTCGGACGGGTTTTGCCTGGCTGCGGCCAGTATAAAGTCGTTACTGGAACTGTAGCGGTTTATGAGCCGGGTTCGGAAAGAGGGCGCGGCAGCACTTAATTCGGCAGCGGTCAATACGGCCTGCGGCCGAACCAGCCGCCAATATCCGTCTTGTTGGCGCAACAGTCCGCGTATGTGCGGCGGCATCCCCTGCCAGACATTGTTGAGTTGTTGCGGTTTAACGGCAATATGTTTGGCCAAGGTGGAGACATGTTGCGGCAGGCCGCCTGAAAGGGCAGCCAAAAGTTTCCAATGGGCATCCTGCATTTAATTCTGCCCCGATGTGCGGATTTTGGCCAAAATCTGTGTTGTGGAAGTCCGGTGTATAAACGGGATGGAGTACACTTTCCCCCCTTTTGCCAGCACTTCATCTGCGCCGACTATTTCCCTTACCGGCCAATCGCCGCCTTTGATTAGGATATCGGGCTTTATCATCCGTATTAAATTTGCCGGTGTATCTTCGTCAAACCAAGTAACCAAATCTACCGATGACAAGGCTGCAGCCACTGCCACACGGTCGGCCAAGGCATTAATCGGCCTGTCGCTGCCTTTTCCCTGCCTCCTGACGGAATTATCGGTATTGAGTGCAAGAACCAAAGCGGCGCCGGCGGAACGTGCCTGGGCCAGATAGCTTACATGGCCGCGATGCAGGATATCGAAACAACCGTTGGTAAAGACCAAAGGACGGGGCAGGAGGGGCAATTGTTCCGCCAATTGTTCGGGTGGGCGGATTTTTTGCTCAAAATCAGGTAACGGCCAGTCTTTCATCAAATTTTCCTTTTTGGCTGAGACTCTGCCATTTTACAGAATCTGACTGTATTCAGAAGGGGGAATACATAGGCGGCATTTTATTTTGTCATAATAGCAAAACCCGCCTCCTTAGAAGCGGGTTTTAAATATGGGGTGGCTGATGGGGCTCGAACCCACGACAACCGGAATCACAATCCGGGGCTC
>CAUVCE010000012.1:0-21646 GCA_963550425.1 uncultured Neisseria sp. | reverse complement strand
GGCGTATCCAAGTCGGCAAGGAGTTCTTGAACGAGCGGGATGCGGTTGTAGCCTTGGGCGGCTTGGGCTTGATATTCCTGTTTGCTGATCATGTTTCACTCCGTTGAGCCGCCAGGCGGCGGTTTGCCCCGTAAAAACCATATTGTGAAATATTGTGAAGATTATAACAGCTTTCGGAAGCCTTTGCCCGCCTTATCCCGATGTTCGCCAATCCATTATAATAACGGCGTTTTAAGGGTATACGAGGAACATCATGTCCAAAATTATGGTGCTGTCCGATCATCTGGTCAATCAGATTTCGGCGGGCGAGGTGGTCGAAAGGCCGGCCAACGCCTTGAAGGAAATCGTAGAGAACAGCCTGGATGCGGGCGCGGGGCAGATAGATGTCGAAATAGACGGCGGGGGCATACGCCGCCTGCTGGTGCGCGACGACGGCGGGGGCATGGCGGCGGATGACCTGCCGTTGGCACTGTCGCGCCATGCAACCAGCAAAATCGCGTCTTTGTATGATTTGGAACATGTTTGCAGCATGGGCTTTCGCGGCGAGGGCTTGGCGAGCATCGCATCGGTCAGCCGCCTGACGCTGACCAGCCGCCAAGCCGGCGCGCCGCATGCTTTTTCCATCCGGGCGGAAGACGGCGTTTTATCGGATGTTGCCGCAGCGCCCCACCCCGAAGGGACGAGTGTGGAAGTAACAGACCTGTTCTTCAACACGCCGGCAAGGCGGAAATTTTTAAAATCGGAAGCAACCGAATACGCACACTGCGCGGCAGTATTGGAAAGGCTGGCGCTGGCCTTTCCGGAAACGGGTTTTTCCCTGAAGAGGGACGGCAAGGCGGTATTCCGTTATCCGCCGCAGGACGGACGCGAAAGGACCGCGGCAGTGTTGGGCGCGGATTTTCAGGAATCTTCGCTGGAGGTGGCGGGACAAAGCGGCCTGATGCGCCTCTCCGGCTTGGCGGCAAAGCCGACTTTTGCCAAAAGCAAATCGGGACGGCAGTTTTGCTTTGTCAACCGCCGTTTCGTGCGCGACAAAGTCATGCTGCATGCGGTAAGGCAGGCCTACCGCGACGTGCTGCATCAGGCCTTGTCGCCTTCTTTCGTATTGTTTTTGCAACTGCCGCCGGAAATGGTGGATGTAAACGTGCATCCGACCAAAACCGAAGTCCGTTTCCGCGACAGCCAGGCCGTGCATCAGCTGGTGTTCCACTGCCTGGATAAGGCATTGGCCGATACAAGGGCGGATAAGGGAGGGGGCGTGTCGAATGCGGGCGCCTTATTGCAGGACGCCGTCGGATTGCCCGAAAAAAACGGAGGGACAAAAGAATCGTCAGACGGCTTTTCAGACGGCTTGCTCGTGTCGGAAAAACTGCCGCCGGCCGGTTTGGGAAAATCCCCCCCCGCGCCCTATACGCCGGCGGCACGTATGCCCGTCCAGCGGGGCTTGTCCCTGCGGGAAAGCCGCGCGGCCATGGATGCCTATGCCAAACTTTACCGCCGGGACGATGACGAACTGTCGGCAATGGAGCGGGCGAAATTCGAACAACCGTCCGAACCGGCGGGTGAAACGGAAGAAGCCTCATCCTGCCCGCCTTTGGGTTTTGCGATAGCCCAACTTTTGGGCGTATATATCCTGGCGCAGACCGAAGACAGCCTGTTGCTGATAGATATGCACGCGGCGGCCGAACGGGTAAATTACGAAAAAATGAAACGGCAGCGTGAAGGGCAGGGACGTATCGGCGTACAGTCGCTGCTGATACCCGTATGTTTTCAGGTTGATAATGAAGAAATGGCGGCTTTGGAGGAATACGGCGGCGAAATGGCGCAGCTGGGGCTGGTGTTGTCGGCCATGGGGGATAAGGCGGTTGCCGTGCGCGCAGTGCCGCAGATGCTGGGTGCGTCCGATGCGGAGGCATTGGCGCGCGACGTATTGCGGGAATTTTCGCAACACGGCGTTTCCCGGGCGGTTGAAGCAAGGGAAAACCGTATTCTTTCCGCCATGTCCTGCCACGGTTCCATACGCGCCGGCCGCAGGCTCACATTGCCGGAAATGAATGCCCTGCTGCGCGATATGGAGCGTACGCCGCGCAGCAACCAGTGCAACCACGGCCGGCCGACTTGGATAAGGCTTTCCTTGAAAGAACTGGACGCATTGTTTTTGCGCGGGCAGTAAAACACCCCATTATCCAGTTCCGCTAAACAATCACATTAGCTTTTGCCGCCTTATCAAACTGAGCGAAACCGCCTATAATGCCCCTATTCCTTCCATAACAGCACAAGGACTCAACAATGAAAATCGCAGTAATTGGCGCAACAGGTTTGGTGGGCAATGCCGCTGTTTTGGAACTTGCCGCACGCGGACACCAAGTAGCCGCCATCGCCCGAAATACCGCCAAAGTGGCGCGGCACCCCAACGTAACCGCCGTGGCCGCCGATGTGAACGCGCCCGATTTTGCCGCAAAAATCGCAGGCTTTGACGCCGTTGTCAGCGCGTTTAACGCAGGCTGGGACAACCCCAATCTGGCGGCGGACACCCGAACCGCCTATGCCAACATCTTGGCCGCCGCCAAAGCCGCCGCCGTGCCGTATTTGCTGGTAATCGGCGGCGCGGGCAGCCTGAACGTTGCGCCGGGCCTGCAACTGGTGGACACGTCCGATTTCCCCAAAGATGTGTATCCGGGCGCAAACGCCGTGCGCGTGCTGCTGGACGAACTGCGCCCGCGCCGCGATATCAACTGGGCGTTTTTATCGCCTGCCGCCATGTTTGCCGTAAACCCTGTTACCTTTGAAAAAACAGGAAAATACCGCATAGGCCAAGACAATGTGCTGCTGAATGCGGACGGCTCGCCTGCGGATATTTCCGTGGCGGATTTGGCCTGCGCGATTGCGGACGATGTGGAAAACAAAGCGCATCTGTTCCAACGCTTTACTGTGGCGGCCTGAATATCCAAACGCACGGGATGTTGATAAAAAACGGCAGCTTCGTCCCAGAAACTGCCGTTTGACGCGGCAATGCCGCCATTATCGGAAGGCGGATTGCCCCAATCTCCAAAAAACAGCACACCCAACATTTAATAGGAAACCCATCATGAACAAAACCCTGCCCGCCGTATTTGCCGCCGCCTTGTTGGCCGCCGGCCTGACCGCCTGTTCGCAAGAACCCGCCAAACCGGCGGCATCCGCCCCGGCCGCAACATAGGCAGCAGCAACGCAGAGCCAAACTGAGCGCAACAAAGCCAACGCGCTGGCATTCTACGAAATGACATTCAACCAGCACAAAGTACAGGAAGCGACCGACCTGTATATAGGCAAAGAATACCTGCAGCACAACCCCACCGTGGCAGACGGCGGACAAGCCTTTGCGGACGCATTCGCCCCGTTTCTGAAAGAAAACCCGCAACGCAAAGCCGCGCCGAAATCAAGCGTGTGATAGCCTAGGGCGATTTGGTGATGCTGCACGTATTCAGCCGCACATCGCCATAGGACAAGGGCGAAGCGGTGGTGGACATCTTCCGCTTTGATAATGAAGGAGAAATTGTGGAACATTGGGACGCAATCCAACCCATGCCCGAAAAAAAGCATGAGCGGGCGGGGGATGTTTTAAAAATGACGAATATCAGGCAGCTTGGAAAGCATTTTCAGGCTGCCTTTTTCATATCAAAAGGCCGGGCGGCAACCGCATTACTATCCGCCCGCCCAAGGGATTGGAAAATACGGCTGCCGCAAAGTAGCGGTTTTTTAAGCATTTCACTATAATGCGGCACTTTTTACGGCGGGGGATGCGATGGATTGCAAGGCTTTTGTGCTGCTGGGGCCTACAGCCGGCGGAAAAACGGGATTGGCTTTGAGATTGGCCGATTGCCTGCCTGTCGAGGTGGTAAGTCTGGATTCGGCCTTGGTGTATCGGCAGATGGATATAGGCACGGCCAAGCCGTTGCCGGAAGAACGGGCGCGCGTGCCGCACCATCTGATCGACATCATCGACCCGACCGGTGTGTATAGCGCGGCCGCCTTTGTGCGGGATTGCGTGGAACAGTGCCGTGAAATTTCGGCACGCGGCCGCCTGCCGCTGGTGGTTGGCGGTACGATGATGTATTTTAATGCCTTGGCCAACGGCCTAAACGATTTGCCCGAAGCAGATGATGCGGTTCGGCGGGCTTTGCACGAAATCTTTGCGGCTGAAGGCATAATCGGGCTGTATCGGCGTTTGGAACAGGCCGATGCGGCCACGGCGGCCAGACTGCAGCCAAATGACAGGCAGCGTATCGAGAGGGCGTTGGAAGTGTTTATGCTGACGGGCAAACCCATGAGCATCCATTTTTCGGAACGGCGGATATACCGTGCGCCGCTGGCAATGTATACGGCGGCCTTGTTTCCGGACGACCGCAAAAGGCTGCACAACGACATAGCCGTGCGGTTCGACTTAATGTTGAAACAAGGATTTTTGGATGAAGTCCGCAGGCTGCAGGAGGCTTTTCCGACTTTGACAGACGGGCATAATTCCATGCGTTGCGTAGGTTATCGGCAGGCGTGGGATTATTTGGCCGGCCGTTGCAGCTATGACGTATTCAGGGAAAAAGGCGTGGCGGCAACACGGCAGCTGGCTAAGCGGCAGATAACCTGGCTTAGGAAATTGGACGCGGATTGCAGGATTAACCCTTATGACGGCAAGGTTTTTCAGAAATTGCTGGAAACAGCCAAGCGGTATTTCGGGATTTAGGGGCTGGGGGCGGATATGGCGCAAAAACAGGCGGCAGCACCGTTAAAACGGCGGTTCGCTGCTTTGATTTACGAAAGTTTGCTGGTAGGGGCGGTGTCTTGCGCGGCAGCCATCCCCGCAGGCATATTGTCGCTGTTGGCGAAAGGGAAGCCTGCTTTGGCGATGTTTTTGGTATCCTTAGTATTTTTTGCCGCTTGGGCGCTGTATTTTTTGGCAAACTGGCGCAAAAACGGCACATTGGCCATGTGTGTGTGGCATATCCGCCTGACAGACGGCAGCGGAGGCAAACCTTCCATACGGCAGTTGGCGTTTAGATTTTTGTGGGCGTCGGTATTGCTGGTTTTGTTGCCGCTGTCGGTTTACGGGTTGTTGCGTTACGGCGTCAATATGCCGCCGGATATGGCGGGTTGGCGGACTTTGTCCTGTTGGCTGTTGACTTGGGGGTGGGCATTGTTGGACGGCGACAGGCAGTTTTTATACGACAAATTGGCCGGTACAAGGTTGGCGGATTCGAAGGCCCCTTGATTTTTCTTTGGATTCGTTATTATTGGTTTAAATCCCGCGTTTTGTTGATTTATCTATTTGGCAGATTATGAAAGAGAGTTGTTGATGAACCGTTTTGCCGCTTTTTTGACTTCGGTATGGCTGGGTATGCAGGTCATGGCCGGTTATGCCGCCATTCCCATGATGATGGAGCGTTTCGGCCGTTCGGATTCGGCACCGTTGGCGGGTACGCTGTTTTCGATCTGCAATTATTTGGGTTTGGCCGCCTGGACTGCGGCTTATTTTGTACTCAAACACGGTGCAGACAGGCGTTTCGGCCAGCATGGCGGCAGCGCTGCTCCTAAATTTGTATTGCTGTTGCTGGTTTTGGTGGCTGTGAATCAGTTTTTGGTGATGCCCGTGGTGGCGACGCATAAGTCGGGTGGAAATTGGTTGTTGTCGCTGGTTGGCGGTTCGTTTGGAACATGGCATGGGACTTCAAGTTTGATTTATTTGGCTTGCAGCCTGTTGGGTGCGGGGATTCTGATGAGGTTTGTGAAATTTGATGTCCGATAAATAACTTAGGCATAATGTTTGTGGCGGTTTACCTGTTGTTATTATTCATTTACTATTTTCAGGTACGGTTTTTGCGACTGCGGGTTTGGTTTCCATGAATACCGCCGATATAGGTTTACATCAGTTTCCCAACTATTGTTTTCGATTAGATAAGGATTTTTTCGTATAATTATCATTCCGCTCCGTTGTTAAAGAAATAAGTATTAGTCTGTTTTATTCATTTTCCACCTTGGGCACTTTGTCGAACAGTGTGTAGAAGTTTTCCGTTGTGGCGGCGGCAATGTTTTCCAATGTGTCGCCGCGCAGTTCGGCCAAAAATTCTGCGGTATGGCGGACATAGGCAGGTTCATTGGTTTTCCCGCGTTTTGGGACGGGGGCAAGATAGGGGGCATCGGTTTCGACAAGTATTCTGTCAAGGGGGACATAGCGGGCAGCTTCCTGTATGTCTTTTGCATTTTTAAAGGTCAGTATGCCCGAAAATGAGATATAAAAGCCTAAATCCAATGCCTGTTTGGCAACGGCGGTGTTTTCGGTAAAACAATGAATTACACCTGCATATGCCTGATGTTCGCGCAACAGGCGCATGGTGTCTTCGGCGGCTTCGCGAGTATGGACGATCAGGGGCAGGCGGCTTTGGTTGGCTGCGCGGATATGGGTAATGAACCGCCGGTGCTGCCAGTCTAAGTCTCCCTTGCACCAGTGGTAGTCCAAACCCGTTTCGCCTATGGCAACGATTTTGGCGTGACATCCGGCCTGTTCGACCATTTCTTCCGCTGTAAATTCCTCAGCTTCGGGATTGTCGGGGTGTATGCCTATGCTGGCATAAATTTGGGGGCAGGCTTCGGCAATCGCCAATGTGGCGGCAAAGGAAGCTTTGCTGACGCTGACCGATAATGCGCGGCATATTTGGTTTGAAGCCATGTTGGCCAGTATTTCGGGCAGGCAGGAAGAAAGTTTTTCATCAGAGAGATGACAATGTGAATCGATAAGTTGCATATTATGGAAAGGGCGGGATTTCCCGCCGTGTGCCGTTTAAAGGGTAAAGGTGGTGTTTTCGCCCCGCAAGGCGGTCCCGAGCTGTTTTTCAATTTGGTTTTTGGTGTTGATGCCGACTTCGTCTTTGCCAAAGGCCACACCTATGCCTTTGGGGCGCGTGGTGGTGGAACGGGCAAAGTTTATCCAGGCCACGTTGGTGCGGATGAATTTTTTGTCTTGGCTTTTGCCTACAGACAGAGCCAGCAGGATTTCTTCTCCCAGGGAAAATTGTTCTTCGGTCGGAATGAATAGGCCGCCGTGCTCAAGAAAAGGCATGTAGCTGTTGTAAAGCGACTGTAAATCGGGAATATGCAGGTGCATCATCTTGGCCGGAATGGGAATTTGGTTTTGTTTGAAATCGATATCTGTATTTGAAGCCATGGTGTTTTCCTATTTTTTATCCTGCAAAATAAGCAGGTATTCGGTAAGTATGTATTCAAGCTGGAGTTTAACATTTAATGTGTGGTGGCCGTAAGGGATAAGCGCCTTCAGACGGCCATCCAGCGAAAACAGGGCTGCCGGCGTGGTTTTTGCGGCCGTTTCTGCGGCAACATCGGCATATGACGGATAATAAACGGGCGGCATTTTTTGTTGCGCCAGTCCGATATCCACCAGCCATTTCTGCAGCCAGTCCAAAAAATCGGCCAAGGATTGTTTTTGTTTGTCGAAGGAGGCGGCATAGTCCATTAATGCAAGCAGGCGTGGTTTGGCCAGCAGTTGCAGGAGTTCCCCGCGCAGCCTGTCTTGTTCGGGCCGGTCGGGGAACAGGGGCGCGTGGCTGTGGAAGGCGAGCAGTTCGCGGGAAACGCCGCGCCGCATATCGGCGTACCGCCAGGCAGTTTCACGATCGGGGGCGGGCAGGATGATTTGGCGGCAGCGGCTTTTTACGGTGGGCAACAGACGGTCGCGTTCGTGGGAAACCAACAGGAAGACAACGTTTTCCGGCGGCTCTTCAAGGATTTTAAGCAGGCTGTTGGCAGATTGGGGATTCATGCCTTCCGCCGGCGACACCAAAACCACACGGCGGCCGCCGCGTACGGCGCTGAGTTGGATGTCTTCGATAACGGCACGCACGGCATCGATTTTGATTTGTTGAAGCCTGTGAGAGCCCCCTTCGGGGATATCCGGCCGCAAATGATAAAAATCGGGGTGGCCGTTTTGCGAAAATAAATGACAAGAAGGGCAAAGCCCGCAGGGGTCGCGGCTTTCAGAGGGCTTTTCGCAAAGCAAAGCCTGCGCCAAATGCAGTGCGAAAGCATTTTTTCCGATATTTTTCCTGCCGAAAACCAACAGTGCGTGGGGCATTTTTGCCCAATGGCCGGCGAGCTGCCGCCACTCATCTTGATGCCACGGATAAATCATAAACGGACGGGGTTGGTGGGAAAAGGTAATGGAATGTAGACGGCTTCGGCCGTATTGTCAAACAGTCCGTCATTTGGCGGGATTTTCCTTCCGGCCAAACTATATAACTTAATTGTCTTTGCTTAAAAAGAAGCATTCTTTCCTTTAATGCGGGGTCGGGATTAAAGTATGCCGCTTATCAGGGGCGGCGGGCAGAAGGGCAAAGATATGGACACCTTTGCCGCCTTCCTTCAAAACATCATTCAAAAGGAAGATACATGCCTATCCAAAACAAACATCTTGACTGGTTGGAAGCGGAATCCGTCTACATCATCCGAGAGGTCATAGCCGAGGCGAAGAATCCGGCCTTATTGTTTTCCGGCGGCAAAGATTCCGTGGTATTGCTGGCTTTGGCGGTGAAGGCATTTCAAATCGAGGGACGCCCGCTGCATTTGCCGTTCAAACTGCTGCATGTGGATACGGGGCACAACTATCCCGAAGTCATCCGTTTCCGTGATGAAACCGTGGCTAAGACGGGCGTACAACTGGTGGTGGGAAGTGTGGAGGATTCGATACGGCGCGGCACAGTGGTATTGCGGCGGGAGACCGATTCGCGAAACGCCGCACAGGCGGTAACACTGGTGGAGACGATAGAAGAACAGGGTTTTGATGCCCTGATGGGCGGGGCTAGGCGCGATGAAGAAAAAGCGCGGGCAAAAGAAAGGATTTTTTCCTTCCGCGACGAATTTGGCCAATGGGATCCCAAAAACCAACGTCCCGAACTATGGTCGTTGTACAACACACGCCTGTTTGCCGGCGAAAACATGAGGGTGTTTCCAATTTCCAACTGGACGGAATTGGATATTTGGCAATATATCGCACGGGAAAAACTGGCACTGCCGCCGATTTACTATTCGCACAAACGCGAAGTGGTGGAACGCAACGGATTATTGGTGCCGGTTACCCCCCTGACCCCGAAGCGCGAAGGCGAAACATCGGCCGTCCGCGATGTCCGTTTCCGTACGGTGGGCGATATTTCCTGCACCTGCCCTGTAGCCAGCACGGCGGCAAATGCCGATGATATTATCGCTGAAACGGCGGCGGCAACAATATCCGAACGCAGCGCGACCAGAATGGACGACAGGGTTTCGGAAGCGGCCATGGAAGACAGGAAAAAGGCGGGTTATTTCTGAATAATAAAGTCCTGTGTGTTTTTCTTATAGGTAGGGAGGAAAGGGTAACGCACCTCCCAAATAAACCCCACACTGCCGCCCCGAAGGGCGGGTTTCAATCATTAAGGAAATTCTGATAAAAAACTGCGCCTTCCAAGGCTAAATCAATATTATTACCGGCCTTGGAAGGCGCAATTTATTTGTATTGATATATTGACACCAGCACTTACAGCGCGTCTTTCAAAGATTTTCCGGCACGGAACTTGGGCGTTTTGGCGGCGGCGATGGTAATCGGCTTACCTGTTTTGGGATTACGGCCTTGACGCTCGGCACGTTCGCCGACATAAAATGTGCCAAAACCAACCAACGTTACCGTGTCGCCTGACTTCAGGGCGTTGGTGATGGCACTGACCATGCCGTCCAAAGCCTTGGCTGCCGCAGCTTTGGAGATGTCGGCTTCTGATGCGATGACTTCGATCAATTCGGATTTGTTCATAACGATACCTTTCATAGGTTGATTCAAATATACCGGCCCCAAAGCGGGCAGTTGGGCTTCAAATTGAAGTGCGTGTTTATAACAAGGCTGAATTTGTCGTGTCAAGCGAAAGGCACGTACCGAAAGGTTTTCGCAAGGTTTCCTGCAGTATTTGCGCCTTTTTGCAACATATCATGCAACCGTAATGATTGCTGCCCGGTTACAATGCCGGACAAAGACTAGTGTTTCCGTAACTTGCCCCTTGTTTTCGCCGTTTCGGCAACAGGTGCTTCAACGGCCGATTTCGGTTGTGCGGCTTCCGGCTGATATTCCAAGCCCAAAGCCAACACTTCGTCTATCCATTTGACGGGGCGGATGTTCAAGCCCTCTTTCACATTGTCCGGAATCTCTTCCAAATCCTTGACATTGCCTTGCGGAATTAAGACGTGTTTGATGCCGCCACGCAGTGCGGCGAGTAATTTTTCCTTCAATCCGCCAATGGGCAGCACTTCGCCCCGCAGGGTGATTTCCCCAGTCATGGCGACATCGGCACGCACGGGGATGTCTGTGAAGGCGGAAACCATGGCCAGGGTCATGGCGATGCCCGCGCTGGGGCCGTCTTTCGGTGTTGCGCCCTCGGGGACGTGGACATGGATATCGTTTTTTTCGTAAAAATCAGGGGCGATGCCCAAGCCGTCTGCACGGGATCGGACAACGCTCCATGCGGCGGTAA
This sequence comes from uncultured Neisseria sp., assembly GCA_963550425.1. Classification (GTDB taxonomy): domain Bacteria; phylum Pseudomonadota; class Gammaproteobacteria; order Burkholderiales; family Neisseriaceae; genus Neisseria. The sequence goes on along the minus strand of CAUVCE010000012.1, from coordinate 11,111 downwards.
TGGATTCCTGCATCACGTCGCCGAGTTTGCCTGTGCGGACGATATTGCCTTTTCCTTTTAGTGCGACAGCCTCTATGGTCAGCAATTCCCCGCCGACTTCCGTCCATGCCAAGCCGGTTACCTGGCCGATGCGGTTTTCGTTCTCCGCCACGCCGAAATCGTAACGGCGGACACCCAGGTAATCATGCAGGTTGCCGGAGGTAACGATGGCTTTTTTAGGTTTGGCTTTGCGTGTTTTGTTTTTTTGCGCGTCTTCCGCCAATTGCGATGCCATTACGGTTTTGCGGCATATTTTTGCAATATCGCGGTCGAGCGAGCGTACGCCGGCCTCGCGCGTGTAGTAACGCACGATGTCGCGGACGGCATCTTCGCGGATTTCCAGTTCGCCTTCGCGCACGCCGTTGCGCCCCATTTGTTTGGGTACGAGATACTGCATGGCGATGCTGACTTTTTCGTCTTCGGTATAACCGGACAGGCGGATGATTTCCATACGGTCGAGCAGGGCGGGCGGGATGTTCATGCTGTTGGATGTGGCAATGAACAACACATCGCTTAAGTCGTAGTCTACTTCGACGAAGTGGTCGGAGAAGGCGTTGTTTTGCTCGGGATCGAGAACTTCAAGTAGGGCGCTGGCGGGGTCGCCGCGGAAGTCGTTGCCGAGTTTGTCTATTTCGTCAAGCAGGAACAGGGGGTTTTTCACACCGGCCTTTATCATGCCCTGTATGATTTTGCCCGGCATGGAACCGATATAGGTGCGGCGGTGGCCACGTATTTCGCTTTCGTCCTTTACGCCGCCCAAGGCCATGCGGATGTATTTGCGTCCCGTAGCTTTGGCGATGGATTGGCCAAGCGATGTTTTGCCGACTCCCGGGGGGCCGACCAGGCAGAGGATGGGGCCTTTGAGTTTGTCGCTGCGTTTTTGCACGGCCAGGTATTCCAGTATGCGCTCTTTGACTTTTTCCAAGCCGTAATGGTCGGCATTGAGAACCAAGTCGGCCTGGGCAAGGTCTTTGATGACGCGCGTTTTCTTTTTCCACGGCAGCTCGATAAGGGTGTCGATGTAGTTTCGCACCACGGTGGATTCGGCGGACATGGGCGGCATCATTTTGAGTTTTTTGAGTTCGGACAGGGCTTTTTCCTGCGCTTCTTTGCTCATGCCGGCCGCTTCGATCTTTTCGCCCAGCTTGTCGAGGTCGGCGCGTTCGTCTTCCTCGCCCAATTCTTTGTGTATGGCCTTGACTTGTTCGTTCAGGTAATACTCGCGCTGGGATTTTTCCATTTGGCGTTTGACGCGCCCGCGTATGCGTTTTTCCACCTGCAGGATTTCGATTTCGCTGTTGATTTGTTCCAACAGGAATTCGGCCCGTTGGGCAATATCGGCGTGTTCGAGTATGGTTTGGCGCGATTCGAGTTTCAAGGGGATGTTGGCGGCGATGGTGTCTACCATGCGGCCGTTGTCCTCTATGCCGGAAATGGTGGCAATAAGTTCGTCGGGAATCTTTTTGTTCAGTTTGGCGAATTGTTCGAATTCGTTGAGCAGCGTGCGGCGCAGAGCCTCCATTTTCCGGCCATCGCCGTTTTGCTCTTCCGTGTATTCGACGTCGGCAGTCAAATAGCCGTTTGTTTCGCGTATGCCGGTGTGGCGGGCGCGGCGTATGCCCTCAACCAGCATTTTTACCGTGCCGTCCGGCAGCTTCAATACCTGCAGGATGTTGGCAACGGTGCCTGTTTTGTGCATCCCGCCTTCTTCGGGGTCGTCGTCGTTGGCGTCTTTTTGGGTAAGCAGGAATACTTGTTCGTCTTTCTCCATGGCGGCATTCATTGCGGCGATGGATTTTTCGCGGCCGACAAAAAGGGGCAGTACCATGTTGGGGTATACGACAACGTCGCGCAGGGGCAGCATGGCCATTGTGCGAGGTTGGTTGCCGGTGTTTGCTGTGTTTGCCATTTTCCACTTCCTTCTGTGAATTCAGGCAGCCTAAATTGGGTTGCCGCCCTGTTTTTCAAGGTTGGGGAAGCGGGTTTCGCCCGTATTGGTTTTTGTCGGGTTTGGCTGTAGAATAGCCGCTGTTTCCCGGACGGCTTTTCGGCCGTTTCACGGGTGTTTTTTTAAAAGGAAAGGAGTTCTCATGAGCGGCCGCAACGGTGGGTTAATCGAGTTTCCCTGTAAGTTTCCTTTGAAGGTGATGGGTGAGGGGCATCCGGATTTTGTCGGCGAGGTTTTGAATGCGGTAAGGGTGCATGCGCCGGATACGCATGAGGGGCATGTTACCGTGAAGCCCAGCAGCGGCGGCAATTATGTAAGCGCCACGGTTACGGTTTATGCGGAAAGCCAGGAGCAGCTTGACAATATTTACCGCGCCCTGACCTCCCACCCGATGGTGAAAGTGGTGTTCTGACCGTTACAGGCGGCCTGCCGCTGTTTTAAAGTTGTTATAAAAAACCGGGCGTGCATAATAATAATCGGATATCGAAATCCAAATGTGCCATCAATCGGGAGGCCGCGTGCGATGTTTTTTCCGTACGAGGCGGGTCGGCACGGCAAACGGCAAGATTTTTTGTCTTTGGCAACGGGATTGGGAAGGGAATCTTAATGAAGGTTAGGGATTGGGGTTTGGCGGAATACGCGCCGGTGTTTGAGGCCATGAAAAATTTCAACGACAGGCGCACGGCGGATACGGAAGACGAATTGTGGGTGGTGGAACATTATCCCGTGTTTACGCAGGGTTTGGCGGGCAAGGCGGAACACTTGCTGGTGCAGGACGGCATCCCCGTGGTGCAGATTGACCGCGGCGGGCAGATTACCTATCACGGGCCCGGCCAGCTGGTGGTTTATACCATGATTGATTTCAAGCGGCGTAAAACCACGGTGCGCCATATTGTTTCGGCTTTGGAAAACGGCGTGATCGAGGTATTGGATGCCTACGGTATTTCGGCCTATGCCGAGCCGAAACGGCCGGGCGTGTATGTGGACGGGCGCAAAATCGCTTCGCTGGGGCTTAGGATTCGGAACGGTTCGGTCTATCACGGGCTGGCTTTGAATGTGAATATGGACTTGTCGCCGTTTACCCATATCAACCCCTGCGGTTATGCGGGTTTGGAGATGACGCAGATTGCGGATTTCGTGCAGCCCGCACCGTCCGTGCGGGAAGTGGCGGACGGGCTGACGCGGCGTTTGGCCGAAAAACTGTAAAACACACACGCCTTCCGGATAAGCCGCTCGTTGTTTGCGGAAGGCCTTTCGAAGAAAGAAGAATATAGGACAAAACCATGACTAGTGAAACCAACCCTTTGGACAACCGGCAGGGCGTAAAACATACCGGCGCGGCAAAAACGGCGCGTATCCCGATTAAGGTCGTGCCTTTGCAGGAAAAGCTGAAAAAGCCCGAATGGATACGCGCCAAGCTGCCGAATCCCAAAAAGTTTTTTGAAATAAAGGATATTTTGCGCGAACAAAAAATGCACACGGTGTGCGAGGAGGCGGCCTGTCCGAATATCAGCGAATGTTTCAGCAAGGGGACGGCCACCTTTATGATTATGGGCGATATTTGTACGCGACGCTGCCCGTTTTGCGCGGTGGGGCACGGCCGCCCCAACCCGCTGGACCCGCAAGAGCCTCAAAACCTGGCCAATTCGGTAAGGGCGATGAATCTGCGCTATGTGGTGATTACCTCGGTGGACCGCGACGATTTGCGCGACGGCGGCGCGCAGCATTTTGCCGACTGCATTACCGCCATACGCCAAACAAGCCCGTTTACCAAAATCGAAGTCTTGGTGCCGGATTTTCGCGGCCGTTTGGATATCGCGTTGAATATTTTGGCCGAAACCCCGCCCGATGTGATGAACCACAACCTGGAAACCCATCCGCGACTCTACAGGCAGGCAAGGCCCGGGGCGGACTATAAGCATTCGTTGGAGCTGTTGCGCCGTTATAAGGAGATGAGGCCCGATGTGCCGACCAAATCGGGTATTATGGTCGGTTTGGGCGAAACCGACGACGAGGTGCGCGAGATTATGGACGATATGAGGGTGCATCATGTGGAAATGATTACCATCGGCCAGTATCTGCAGCCGTCAGACGGTCATTTGCCGGTTTTGCGCTATGTTACGCCGGATATGTTCAAACAGTTCGAGCGCGAGGCTTACGGCAAGGGCTTTACAAATGCAGCCTGCGGTGCGATGGTGCGATCCAGCTATCATGCGGACGAACAGGCGGCAGAAGCCCTGAGGGAACAGGGTAGGGCGGCTGCCTGCGGCCATCATTGAGTTTTTGTTTAATGCCGTCTGAAAAAGTTGTTTCAGGCGGCTTTAAATTTTCAATTAATGGAAAAAAAATGGATATTTTGCCTTTTCAGACAGATGTGGCGGCAAGGATGCTGGCAAACACGGAGGGCGAGGCGATTATGCCCGATGCCGTCTTTGCCCATACGGCCAACGGCTATTGGATAGCCTGGCAAAAAGACGGGCGCGCCGCGCTGCTGGCGCCCGACACGCCCGATGGCGAACCGTGTTTTTGGGTGGAAGGTGCGGCGGATTTGGCCGAATTGGCAACGATGGTGGAAAAGGGGGAGTTTGACGGTTTGGACGATTTTGACGGCAGTGGTGACTTTTGGGAGGGGGACGGCTGCAGCTGCGGCCATCATCATGATGGCTGAGCATTGTTTTAAAACGGCGATGCCGAATAAAATAAATGATTGATAAATATGACTGAAATCATTCACTTCATCCAGGGCGAACCAACGCTGTATCGTATGAAGTGGATGATTGTTTCAGCCAAACGGTTGCGTCAGGCTGAAAAACCGTGTTCGGCAGCGGGGAAGGTTTTATTTTTTACCTCATCCACATAGGCCTTTACGGCGGCTTGGATACTGGTTTGCCCCGCCATAAAGTTTTTGACGAATTTGGCGGTTTTGCCGGGGAAGATACCCAACATATCGTGCATAACCAAAACTTGTCCGTCGCAATCGACGCCTGCGCCTATGCCTATGGTGGGGCAGGAGACGGCCTGCGTTACCCGCCTGCCAAGTTCCGCAGGCACGCATTCCATCAAAATCATGGCCGCGCCGGCTTGTTCGTGGGCAACGGCGTCGTTTAACAGGGCTTGGGCTTTTTCGCCTTTCCCCTGAACCCGATAACCGCCGAAGGCGTGGACGGATTGGGGCGTGAGGCCGATGTGGGCGCAGACGGGGATGCCGCGCAGTTGCAAAAATTCGGTGGTTTCGGCCATCCATGTGCCGCCTTCGAGTTTGACCATGTGCGCGCCTGCCGCCATCAGTTCGGCGGCGGCGGCGAAGGCTTGTTCTTTGCTCTGTTGGTATGCGCCGAAGGGCAGGTCGGCCGTTATCATGGCGTTTTTGCAGCCGCGCGCGACGGCGGAGGTGTGGTAGCACATGTCGCGCAGGGTAACGGGCAGGGTGGAGTCCCGCCCCTGTACGGTCATACCCAGAGAATCGCCCACCAAAAGTACGTCTACGCCCGCTTCGTCCATCAGGGCGGCAAAGCTGGCTTCATAGGCGGTGAGCATGGCGATTTTTTCGCCGTCTGCCTTCATTTTGTTCAATGTATTGACGGTAATCATGTGTCGTGTGTTCCTTAATGTTGGACAGGGGAGGCCTAATTGTCGCGGATGTCGAGGTAGTAACGCGTTCCCTGCATGTTGTTGATGGTGTCGATAAGCAGTTGGAAATGCCGGTTGTCGTTGGCAAAATCCATGTGGTCGTTGTTTATGATAAGCAGCGGGGAATTTTCGTATTTAAGGAAAAATTCCCGATATTCTTTGTTTAGGATGCTAAGGTAGCCTTCGGGGAAAAACCTTAGGTGATTCGCATCTTCCGAGTTACCCTGTTGGCGTTTCCTGACCGCCTCGTCGGACATTTGCAGGTAGATGACCAAGTCGGGCGCCGGCATGACGGGCATGATTTTTTCCTTTATCTGCCAATATAGCCGTTGTTCGTTGGCCGGTTCTTCGTCAGCCAAGGCAACGGGGACGAAGATGCGGTCCTTTTCCAGCAGGAAATCGGAAACGACGCAGCCGTCCATTTTGTCTTCGGCATCAATGATGGCGATGGATTCGGCACGCCTAAGCAGGAAGTAGAGTTCGGAAGCCAGCGCGTGGTTGTTGGTGTTCAGGTAAAAACGCTCGAGGAAAGGGTTGTTTTTATCTTGTTCGAGCAGGATGTTGGTGTTCAGGTGTTTGGCCAGGCGGCGAACCAGGGCGGTTTTGCCGCTGCCCACCATGCCCTCTACCACAATATATTTGTATTTCATAAATTCCCCGTAGGATATGGTAAAATAATTACCTTAAGATTCCACCGCCGGCGTTGTCGGCCGAGTTGTATTCGGCGGCCTGTTTGTCGGTTGTTTGAAAAATTTTCGAATGATTACATATTTTAGCGTTTTTTGCAGCTTTTACAGGGTGTTTTTGTGGGGAATCGGGTCGTTTGTTTGGTTTTCAGACGGCTTGCGCCATAACCGCGATGCCTTTGTTGCCCAGTTGTTCGGCGTTTTCGGCGGCTGTGGGCGATGAGTTGCCCAAAAGGTAGCCTGGGGCGATGTCGGCCAACGGGCGCATGACGAAACTGCGCAGGCGGGCGCGCGGGTGTGGAAGGGTCAGTTCGGGCGTGCTGACGTGTATGCCGTCATAGTCTATGATGTCCAAATCAAGCGTTCGGGGCGCATTGGGGAAGCTTCTGATGCGGCCGAATTCGGCTTCGATGTGTTGCAGCAGGTGCAGGAGTCCGCCCGCATCCAAACCGGTTTGCATGATGGCGACGGCATTGACGAAATCGGGTTGGTCGGTGTAGCCGACCGGCGCGGTACGGTAAAGTGGGGACAGGGTGAGCGAACCGGTTTCGGGATGTTCGCGCAGCCGTCCTGCGGCTTGGTGCAGGATGTCGGCGGACGCGCCTAAATTGCTGCCTAAGGCGATGACGGCCGTGTGTATGGTTTTTTGCATGGTGTTTCTCTAAAACCCGCGCCGTTTCGGCGTGCAGGCTGTGGCGGAAAATGGCGGTATTGTATGGTTTGTTTAGAAAAGGATTTGTTCTTGGCGGTTGAGCAGGAAGCCGTGATGCTGCAGATTGGTGCAATAAAGGCCGTCCTGGCGGCTGGTACATTGCCAATTTTCGTTTTTAACGGTTTCGTTGTATGCCAAAACGGCGGGCTTGGCCGAGAAAGGATAGTCGCCGACGCATTTCATCTCGGTTTTGCCCTCGGCGGGAAGGTGGAAGAAGCCGCCCCAGTCCAAGGGGCAGTCTTTGGGTCTGGGCAGCGCGGGGTCGCCGTTTCGCTCTTTGACATAACACGAAAGGCTTTCGCCCCCGCCGCAGACAATGTTGCCGCTGGGGGTTTGAAATTCGGTTTGAAACAGGGCGTCTTGTGCATATGAGGCAGCGGCCGATAAGGCAAGGACATGGATAATATATTGGGTTTTCATGGGTTTTCCTTTTGTGGTTTAATCCCCTCCCTTTAATGGCGGCGGGGTGAGGTTTGATTTGTTTTCGGTTTTCTTGGCCGTTTTTTTGCGTTTTTTGCGTTGTCCTTGCGCCGCATTGGACTGGGACTTGATTGTGTGCTGCTCATGTATCATGGCTGCGCGTTGTTCCTGATCCGCATGTTGGAATCTGTCCCACCAGTCGGCCAGCTCTTTGTCGGCCTGCCCGAATTTGGTTCTCAGGACAAGGAAGTCGTAGGCAGCGCGGAAACGTTCCTGTGCCAGCAGCCTGTAGGGGCGCGCGCCGCAACGGTTTTGGAATTGGGGCTGCAATATCCAGATTTCGTGCATGATGTGGATGAATTTTTGCGGTATGCCCCAGCCTTTTTCCGTTGTTGCAGTTTCTTTCAGTTCGGTTATGGCCTTGCCCATGGCGGGGGCGGGCTTTGCACCATGGCGGATGTGTTTTTGCCAAAGGCTGTCGATACCGTCCCACATCAGGCAGGCCAGTATGAAGCCGATGGAGACGGATTTGTCGGTGCGGACGCGTTCGTCCGTGTTTTTTAATGTGGCGTTTATGATGTCGGGCCTGCCCCCTCCCGCCGCCTGCAGCAGTGCGTCCAACAGGGGGTGTATGTGTGGGGGAATGTTTAGGAGGCGGAATTGTTCCAGGCAGCGGCCGGCGTATCCGGACTGGAGGACTTTCCGGATTTCGTCAAACAGGCGGGCGGACGGCTCGTCTTTTAATCGTTCGGCATAATGCAGTATGGGTGCGGCCGTTGTTTCTTCTATGGCAAAGTCGAGTTTTGCCGACAGGCGGACGGCGCGCAGGATGCGTACGGGGTCTTCGCGGTAGCGTTCGGCCGGGTCGCCGATGATGACCAGCCGGCGCGCCAAAATGTCTTCCACGCCGTTGTGAAAGTCGGTGATTTCGCCTTTTACGGGGTCGAAATAGAGGGCGTTGCAGGTAAAGTCGCGGCGTTGGGCATCCTCGTCCAGTGTGCCGTAGCCGTTGTCTTTCATGATGCGCCCCTGCGCGTTTTGCACAATTTCCCCACCGCTTCGGAAGGTGGCCGCCTCTATGGTTTCGCGGCCGATGACGATGTGGACAATGGGGAAGCGGCGGCCTATGATGCGGCTGCGTTTAAACAGGGCGCGGATTTCGGACGGGGTGGCGTTGGTCGCTATGTCGTAGTCTTTGGGTGTTTTGCCTATCAGCAGGTCGCGAACCGCGCCGCCGACGATGTAGGCTTCGTAACCTGCCTCCTGCAGGCGCGAAACGGCTTGCCCGGCTGCCGGACTGATGTGTTTTTTGGTAATGCGGCATTGTCCCTGCGGAATGGTTTTTTTTGTGGTCGCGCCGTTTTTGCCGCCGGTTATTTTGTGCCAGATTTTTTTCAGCATGTGGTTTTCTGTTTTCTGCCGCTGTTTGAGTGTGTTTTGCCTTCCTGCGGCTCGGGTTTTGGGAAACGGTATTTTAAATGATGCCCGCTTTGTGTGTATGTTATCAAACTGTATGGGTTTGGAAAACCTGTAGCGGGGTAAATAAGGATGCGCCTGAAATCTCCCGGATTTTGCAAAATCGGATGTTTCAGGCGGCCGGCGCGTGTTTTATTTCGGGTTTTGGCTTTCGTTGCGCAATTCGCGGCGCAGGATTTTGCCGACATTCGATTTGGGCAGCTCGTCGCGGAATTCGATTAGGCGCGGCACTTTATAAGCGGTCATTTCGCTGCGGCAGTAGGCGATAAGTTCTTCGGCGGTTAGGGAAGGGTCTTTTTTTACAACGAAGAGTTTCAATGCCTCGCCTGTTTTTTCGCTGTGTACGCCTATGCAGGCGGCCTCCAGCACCTTGGGGTGGGCGGCGGCGACATCTTCGACTTCGCTGGGGTAGACGTTGAAGCCCGAAACGACAATCAGGTCTTTTTTGCGGTCCACCAGTTTGAACCAGCCTTTTTCGTCCATAACGGCAATGTCGCCGGTGGCCAGAAAGCCGCGTTTGTCCATAACCTTGGCGGTTTCGTCCGGCCGCTGCCAGTATCCCCGCATGATTTGCGGCCCCCTAATCCACATTTCGCCCGCCTCGCCCTGGGGCACTTCGTCGCCTTCGGGGTTGCGCAATTCGATTTCCGTGGAAGGCAGGGGCAGGCCGATGCTGCCGGTGTAGGCGGGGATGTCCATCGGGTTGCAGCACACGCCGGGGCTGGCTTCGGTCAGGCCGTAGGCCTCGACGATGGGTGCGCCCGTTATGTCCTTCCATTTTTCCGCCACGGCTTTTTGGGTGGCCATGCCGCCCCCGAGGGTGAGTTTCAGGCCGGAAAAGTCTATGCCGGCAAAATCGCGGTTGTTTACCATGCCGTTGAACAGGGTGTTCACGCCGATAAAGACGTTGATTTTGTTTTTCCGCATATCCTTTATGAAGGATTTGGCGTCGCGCGGGTTGGTAATCAGCAGGATTTTCGAACCGGCCTGGGTAAAAATCATCAGGTTTACCGTCAGCGCGAAAATATGGTACAGGGGCAGGGCGGCGGTTACGGTTTCCCGGCCGGGGACGATCAGGTTTTTAATCCATTCCGCCGCCTGCTGCATATTGGCGCAGATGTTGCCGTGGCTCAACACCGCGCCTTTGGCCACGCCGGTCGTGCCGCCGGTGTATTGCAAAAAGGCGGTGTCTTCGCGGGTAATGGCGACGGGGGAGAATTTTTGCGCCGCGCCCAGTTTCAAGGCCGCCTGAAAAGAAACCGCTTCCGCAATCCGATACTCGGGGACGAGTTTCTTAATTTTCCGTATAACGAAATTGACGATAAAGCCCTTGACGCAGCCTAGCAGGTCGCCGACGGCGGCAGTGATGACATGTCGGACATTCGGCGTTTTGGGCAATACGGTTTCCAAAGTATTGGCAAAATTTTCCAAAACGACAATGACGGACGCGCCGCTGTCGTTTAGCTGGTGTTCGAGTTCGCGGGGGGTGTAGAGGGGATTCGTATTGACGACGGCCATTCCCGCCATCAGCGCGCCAAACATGGCGACGGGGTATTGCAGCACATTGGGCATCATAATCGCAACACGTTCGCCGCGCGGCAGTTTCAACACATTTTGCAGATAAGAGGCAAAATTTTCGGCCAGCTTGGCGGTTTGGGCATAGCTTAGGGTTTTGCCCATATTGGAAAAAGCGGGGCGGCTGCCGTACTTGTCGGCGCTTTGCAGGAACACGTCGGGGACGGACTGGTAGAGGGTTTCGTCAATTTCGGATTTCACGCCTTTTTCATAGCTTTCGAGCCAGATTTTTTCCATAAAATTACTTTCTTTGAGAGTATTGATACCGTTTTAGGGCAATTTAATATCTTATTGTGTAAAGATGACCGGCTTATCCGTGGACATAATAATGCCGCCGCCCAAGCAGACATCGCCGTCGTACAGCACGGCGGATTGACCGGGCGTTACCGCCCATTGCGGTTCGTCGAACACCAGCTCGACCGTTTCATCATCGAGATAACGCAATTCGCAGGGCGCGTCCGCCATGCGGTAGCGGGTCTTGCAGGTGTAGCGTCCTTCTTTCGGGCGTTCGGGCAGCGTGAAACTCAAATCGTTCATGACGAGGCTGCGGGTGTGGAGCAGCGGGTGGTTGTGGCCTTGCACGACGATGAGTTCGTTTTTCGCCAAGTTTTTACCCGCGACGAAC
>CAUVCE010000011.1:0-22281 GCA_963550425.1 uncultured Neisseria sp. | reverse complement strand
TTTGGCACGCAGATCGCCGAAGCAGCCGACCAAGGTTTCCCTTGGGAGATGTCGGTTTACGCACAGGCGGAATCCTACGAGGAGCTGGCGGCGGGCGCGGTATTGTCCGTCAACGGCAACGAAGTAACGGGGCCTGCTGTGATTTTGCGCCGCTGCACCATCCGCGAGGTGTCGTTTACCGCCGTCGGCGTCGACAGTGAGACGGAGGCGGTGGTGTTGTCGGACGGCAGCCCCTTGCCGGATATTTTTAAACAACCTGTGGAGTTATCCATGACACCCGAAGAAAAGAAAGCGTTTGACGACCTGAAGGCGGAAGTCGATACGCTCAAGGCCGAAAAAGCCGAAGTCGAGAAAAAGCTGAAAGAAGCCGAAGCGGCTGCCAAGAAAAGCCAGGTCAAAGCGAAATTGTCCGCCGCAGGCTTTAAGGAAGACGGGAACGGCAAGTTCCAAGGCCTGTCTGAAGCGACGCTGGCCGTGCTGCTGTCGGCCGACCCCGAAGCCGCAACCGCGATGATTGCCGACCTGAAACCCAAGGCCGCCGCCGACCTGCCCAAAGCGCTGCTGTCGGACGGCCATGCGCCCGAACAGGAGGCCGAAGGCAAATTCTCCATCTCTACCGTGAAAGGCAAAAATTATGTCTGATCCGAAAACCACAGCCGAAACCTTGGGCCGCGTCGTCGGCGACTTCCTGAAATGGGAGGCAACGCCGCTGACCCGCACACCCGTCGCCGCCGCCAAAGGCACGAAGGCGGGCACGTTTGTCGATTACGCCCCGCGCGCAGGCAAGAAACTACTGGCACTGACCGACGAGCAGGACGGCATCGTCATCGTACAGCCGCACAACTGCATCATCGACCTGACGTTGGTGGCCGATGCCGCCGTCAAGGCCGCCGCTTCCGCAGGCGGCAACCTCGACGGCCTGAAAGCCGACGGCGACCCCTACGGCATCGTCTACACCGGCACACCCGCCGCATAACTTCTTAAAAAGGCAGAACATGATTCTGGACGACAACAGCAAATTCGGCCTGCGCGCCCTGACCCGCGCCATCGGCACCATTGAGGCCACGCCGACCCAAATCCGCGATTTGGAACTTTTCAAACCCGTCTACCTGTCCGATACCAAAGTGGATATCGAACGGCAGGACACCACCCTGAAGCTGGTGCAGGCCAAACCGCGCGACGGCGGCACGCCTGATGCCGTACCGGTTAAAAACCGCAACATCCGCACCTTCCGCATCCCGCACCTGCCCGTGCATGATTCCGTATTGGCGGAAGACGTACAGGGTTTGCGCGCCTTCGGCACCACCGAGGCCGAAACCGTGATGGCGAAGGTGGAGGCCAAGCTGGCCGACGGCAAACAGAACTTGGAATACACCCGCGAACACCTGATGCTGGGCGCGCTGCTGGGCAAAATCCTCGATGCCGACGGCAGCGAAATCTACGATATTTATAAAGAGTTCGGCCTGACCCGCAAGAACTACGACATGAAGCTCTCTACGGCAACGACCGAGGTCGGCAGGCAAATCGACGAAGCCTTGGCCAAACAGCGTGCCGCCCTGCGCGGTGCGGCGGTAACGGGCTGGGCGGCACTGTGCGGTTTTGAATTTATCGAAGCCCTGAAGTACCACAAATCCGTCAAACCGCTGTACGAACGCTGGCGCGAAGGCGCGGCCTATCGTGAAGCCGACGGCATCAACCCGATAGAGTTCGTCCACAACGGCATCCGCTTCATCCACTACACCGGCAACTTCGGCAAAGCCAAACTCGACGACGGCAAAGCCATCCTGCTGCCGACCGGCCCGGGCAGGCTGTACGAGGAGTATTTCGCCCCCGCGAACTACACCGAAACCGTCAATACCGTCGCCCTGCCGTATTACGCCAAACGCGAGCCGATGAAATTCGGCAAAGGCTACGACTTGGAAATGCAGTCCAACCCGCTGCCCTTGGTATTGCGCCCGGATTTAGTGGCCACTTTGACCGCCTAACCCTTCGGACGGCCGCACAGGCCGTCTGAAAACAGGAAGAACCATGCTGATTACCCGCGAGGACATGATTACGCGCTTCGGCGAAACCGAACTGGCGCAACGCACCGGCCGCGACGGCTACGACAGCATAGACTACGCCGTGCTGGACACCGCCATTGCCGACGCCGACGCCGAGGCGGGCGCATATCTGAAGGCCGCTAACCTGTCCTTCGATGCCGTACCGCACGTCCTGAAGCCCAAAGTGTGCGACATCGCACGCTACTACCTCTACGAAGACGGCTACAACCAGGCTGTGGACGAACGCTACCGGGCAGCGGTGGCTTGGTTTAAAACCGTGGTTAAAAACCCGAATATGCTCGACGGGACACGCACGGCGGCAGATGCCAGCCGTTATGCAGTCTACGCCAACCGGGAACCCGACCTGCGGGAGTGGCTCAAATCATGAGGATGATCGTCCGCCACGACCTGTCCCGCCTGTCCGCACGCCTGGGCAGACTGGCCGGCACCTTGTCCGGCGGCTTGGAAGAACCGTTGCGCGCCATCGGCGGCATCGTCGAATCCTCGGCCCGCCGCCACATCGCCGAAGAGAAGGCCGCCCCCGACGGCGTGAAGTGGGCGGACGTTTCGGCGCAGACGAAGCAACGCAAAAACGGGCGCGGCAGCATCTTGGTAGACCACGGCCACCTGCTGGCCAGTATCACGCACGAGGCATCCGCCGACAGCGTCATCATCGGCTCGGTGATGAATTACGCCGCCTATTTGCAGGAAGGCACGGAACACATGCCCGCCCGCCCATTCCTCGGTTTGTCCGATAAGGACTACCGCGACATCGACCACCTGCTGGAGGACTGGCTCAACGGCCTGATCGCACCATGACGAGACTCAAACAGCACGACAACCCGTTGGCGGTTTACCCGCTGATACTCGAACGCCTGAAAACCGTCCCCGGCGTGAAAGCCGTGAAGGAAGTCGGCGAGTTGGCCGAACTGCTTTCCACCGCCTCCGCCCGCCGCAAGGCCGCCCCCTTGGACGGCGCGGTGTATGTGGCCTACGGCGGCAGCAGGCCGGAAGGCAGCGCGGCCAACGGGCGCAAGATGACCGAACGGCTGTACTTTACCTTCATCTTGGCCAAAAGCTACGCCGGCGCGCGTACCGGACTGTATGAAGTCGGCGCGGTACTGGCCGCCATCCAGCACAGCTTCGGCGGCTGGGATGCGGGCTCGGAATACACCGCGGGCCCGTTCGTCCGCACCGCCCCGCCCGCCATCGAATACAACGACGGCTACGCCTTTTACCCCATCTCATTTACCACCACCGTCATCATCCAACCCTAGGAGGAAACCATGACACGACAAGCAGACGACGGCCTGATTTTTGCCGGCGACGTGTATGTCCGCAACCGCCGTATAGAAGGCAGCGGTTTTTACGATATCGGCAACACGACCTCGCTGTCCATCAAGTCGGACAGCGAGAAGAAGCAGCGCACATCCAAGCGCAAGGACAGTTACGGCCAGCCGTTGGACAGTGTAACCATCAAGAAGCCGTCCGAGCTGAAACTGAAGCTGGACACCTTCGACCGCCAAAATCTGGCCATGGCCTTAATGGGGGCGGCATCGGTGATTGCTGCTGCTGCGGCCAAAATCACGGACGAAGCCCTTGTTGTCGCCAAAAAGGGGCAGTGGTACGCGCTGCCGCTGGATAATTTGGACGCGGACACGGTGCGGGTCAAAAACGCCGCCGGGCAGCCGGTCAAGGCGGAGCATTTGGAGGTCAATGCCAACCTCGGGCTGCTGCTGGTCAAAGACGAATGCGACAACGTGCAGGACGGCGAAAGCGTCAAGGTAACGGCATCGGGCCGCACCGGCGGCGGCTTTAAAATCGACGCGGAAACGGAGGGCGATTTCGATTTGGAAATCATACTGGACGGGGTAAACCGCGTGAACGGCCGCAACATCAAGCTGCACGTCCCCTCCGCCGTCATCGCCGCCGACAGCGAGTTGGACTGGTTTGCGGACGATTTTAACGAAGCGAGCTTTACCGGCACGCCCGTGCTGTTGGCGGGGTTTAAGTCGTCTTACAGTTTCAAAGAGTTTAACTGACGGCGCGACAAGGCCGCCCGTAACCGTTTTTGGCGGATGCGGGCGGCTTTTGTCATTTAAGGAACAATCATGACCATCATACAGGCAGGCATAGAGATACGCGCCGAAGCGAACGGCGTGGAGCAGATACGGCAGTTGTCGGACGCGCTGGACGCGGCGGGGGTGGATACCGCCGATTTGCGGCAGGAGGGGGACGGGCTGCTGGAAACGTGGCGGCGGCTGGAAAACGAACAGAGCCTGATTAACCGATACCGCGCGATAGGGGCGGCCCTGACCGAAACCGCCAATGAGACAGACGCTGCCCGGCAGGCGGCGGAAACCCTGCAGCGGCAGATGGAAAACGGCGGCACGCGGCAGCAGCGGCGCGAACTGGAACGGCTGAACACCACTTTGGCCGACTTGCGCGCCCGCCAGGCCAATTTGACCGAACAGATGCGCCAGACCGGGCGGCAGATGCGCGATGCGGGGCTGGACATACGCAATTTGGCGGCGGAAGAAGCCCGTTTGGCGGAAGAGGCGCGGCGGGCGCAGGAGGAGTCTGCCGATTTGGCGGCGCAATATCAGAGGTTGCGCGATTTGGCCGATGCCCGCATAGAACTGGGGCTGGCGGACGACAACGGGGTGGAAGAGCAGATACGGCGCGTTACCGAAGCTTATGAGCGGTTGCGCGACAGCGGCACTTTGTCGCAGGAAGAGCTTGCGCGCGCGGCGGAAACCCACCGCGAACGGTTGCGCGAAATCGAACGGGCGGCGCGTGAGGGTCAGGCATCGCTGGCCGATATGGCGCAGGAAATCGGCGGCGTGGTCGGCAGTGCGGCCGGGCTGACGCTGTTGGCCAAGGAGGCCATGGCCTTTGAAAGCGCGATGGCGGGGGTGAAGAAGGTCGCGGACGGTACGGACGGGGAAATTGCCGCCTTGGGCGGGCGGATGAAGGAATTGGCGGTGCAGATGGGCATGATGCCGGCCGAAATGGCGGCGATTGCCGAACAGGGCGGCCAGTTGGGCATCGCCTTGGACAAGCTGCCGGCCTTTACCGAAATGGCGGCGAAGATGGCGGTGGCGTTTAAGGTTTCGGCGGAAGAAGCGGGCGAGGCGGCCGCCACCATCAGCAACGTCTATCAAATGCCCATAGAGAGGGTGGGAGCCCTGGCCGATGCCATTAATGTGTTGGGCAACAACACGGCGGCCAAGGAGGCGGACATTATTAACGTGATGACCCGCATAGGGGGTACGGCCAGGCAGTTCGGGTTGGCGGCGGAGGAAGCGGCGGCTTTGGGCGATGCCTTTATCGCTTTGGGCAAGCCGCCGGAAGTGGCCGCCACCGCCATCAACGCCATGTTGGGCAAATTGCAGGCCGCGCAGGCGCAGGGGGCGGCGTTTAAAGACGCGCTGGCGACTTTGGGGCTGACCGCCGACCAGTTGGCGGCAGGGCTGAATGCCGCGCCGCAACAGGCTTTGACTGATTTTTTACGCCAGTTGCAGGCTTTGGACGGCCAAACCCGCGCCATGGTGCTGACCGACTTATTCGGTACGGAATTTGCCGATGATGTGGCGGTTTTGGTCGGGTCGCTGGACGATTACGAACGGGCTTTGCGTCTGGCGACCGACCGTGCCGGAACGGCGGGGGCGGTCAATAAGGAGTTGGGCAACGCCATGTCCACCACCGAATACGCCGTCAATCAGGCCAAGGCCGCCCTGTCTGCCACCGCCGCCACCGTAGGGCAGGCCCTGTTGCCCGCCCTGACCATGACCGCCAAGGCGGCCGGCGGCGTGATGGGTGCGGTGGGCGGGATAGCCGCACAATTCCCCGCCCTGACCCAGCTGGCCGTGCTGTATGCGTCCGTGCGCGTGGCAGTTAAGGCCTATGCAGCGCGGTCAGCGAGGCTTCGGCGGCGGTGTCCTGTATGCGTCCGTGCGCGTGGCAGTTAAGGCCTATGATACCGCCGTTACGCTGGCGGGCGGCAATGCGCAGACTTCGTTTCTGCGCAATGCCCGCAGTATGGCGGCTTATCGCGCATCCATATTGAGTACGGCGGCCGCCATGCGCACGCTGGCCGTTCAAACCCGTGCCGCGCTGACCGGCAACGGCGCGCAATTGAGTGCGGTAACGGGCGCGTTTAACGCCTTAGGCAAGGGCATCTTGGGCGCGACCCAGCACCTGCTGGCCTTTGCGGCGGCGTGGACGGCGGGTTGGGAAGTGGGCAAACAGTTGCGCGAGGCTTCGACCTTCGCCCGCGACTTGGGCGACAATCTGGCCAAACCGCTGGCGATGTTGGAATCTTTGTGGGACACGGGCGGGCTGGACAAGTACCGCGAACACTACAAAACCCAGCGGCAGTTGGAACGCGAGCGCGAACAGGCGGAACGCGAAGCGGAGAAGGTCCGCCGCCGCATCGCCGAACAAAGGGCAAGGGAAGCCGAACTGGCCGCCGAACATTTGAACATCCTGCGCCAGACGGCCAAGGCACGGCAGGACGAACTGGCGGCAGCGGAACGGTCGGCCAAGGCGGTGGAAGCGGCGGGTTTGGCCGAGGGCGAACTGCATCGGCAGATGCTGCAGCGCACCGCCGAATTGCGGCGGGAATTGGACGTTATCAGGCAGCAGATGCGCGATGCGGGCGAATCCTACACCTTTGACGTGGGACCTTTGGCCGAGGCCAAGACCGCCTTGAAGGAATTGGGGCTGTCGGTGGCGGAGTTGAACAGCGGCATCGGCGAAAAATCGGCCAAGGCGGTGGAAGACTTCGGCAAGGCGGCAGGCGCGTTCGGCAACGATGCCGAAACCATGGCGCGCATCTTTGCCAAGGCCCTGGCGCAGATGGAAGGCGAGCAGGCCACCGCCGCCTTAAAGGCCAAGCTGGCCGAAGTGGGCAAACAGGCGGGGCTGACGGCGGAACAGATTGCCGACATCGCCCAAACCGCCCCCGATGCCGCCGACAAGGTGAGTGCCGCCTTTGCCAAATTGGGGGTGGATGTTAAAGCCGTCAAAACGGGCATAGGCCAAGACGCGCAGGAGGCTTTTGCCGCCTGGCAAAGTGCGAGTGCGGCGGCACGCGATGCGGGCAATAACGATGCGCGCCTGATTCGGGCGGCGTTTGAGCAGATGATGGGCAAGCTGGCCAGCAGGCAGGAGTTTGACGCTTTCCGCCGCCAATTGCAGCAAAGCGGTGATGCGGCGAAGCTGACTTCGGGGCAGTTGGCGCGTTTGAACGAAGCGGCGCAAAACGGGGCGGCCGCAGCCGGCAGCGAATACGGGCGTTTGGCGGATAGGATTAAGCAGGCTGCCGATCAGGCGGGTTTGGACAAAGCCCGGGCGGCGATACAGGAGGCTTATGGGCAGGGCGTGTTGTCGGCGGCGGAATATGAGCAGGCCCTAATCCAAGTGAAGGAACGTACCGCCGAATTGGACGAGGCGAGTGAAAAAGCCGGACAGCAGGCGGCCGCCGCCCACGAGAAGGCGGCACAGGCCGCGCAAAAACAGGCGCAGGCGGGGCAGCAGGCCGCCGCCGGGCAAAAAACCTTCGCGCAGGCGGCCGAAGAAGGGGCGCAACGGGCGGGAGGGGCATGGACGCGCATGACGGTCAATGTCCACGATTATTTGAGTATGACGCGCGAACAGATAGACGCGATGAATGCGTCCATGAAGATGCTGCCGGCCTTGGGGCGGGGTTTGGCCGGATTGGGCAACCTGCCCGAATGGGCGGCGCGGGTCAAAACCTTTAAGGACGGGGTCAATCGGGCGGAGGAAGCGATAAGGGAACTGAATCAGGCGGTACAGGACGGTACGGTAAGCCAGCAGATGATCGCCCGCGCCACCGCCGCCGGCGTGCTGGCTTTCGGACGCTTGGACCAAACCACCCTGAACAACCTTCATGCGGCCATAGACGATGCCAAACGCAAACTGGCCGAACTGCAGCAGGAGGCGGCGGATACCGCCGAGTCTTTGGAAGCGGAGTTGGCAGGCCTGCGCGGCGACGAGGGGCGGGCGGCAGAATTGGAACAGCAGCGCAAGTTGCGCGAATTGAACGCCAAACTGGCACAGGCCGAAGCACAGGGCAATGATGAGGCGGCCGCGTCTTATCGGCGCGCCCTGTCCCTGCAGCAGGAAATCTACCGGGAACAGGGGCGCAAACGGACGGAACAGGCCAAACAAACGCCGCAACAGGACATAGATTTGACCGCCATCACTTCCCCCGATGTCCGCATAGACGCGGCCGCCCTAGGCGACGCGCTGGCCAAACGCGACCAAAAAGTTGCCGAACAGGCGGCGGAAGCGGTGATGAACGCGCTGGAACAGGCGGTGGCACGGCAGAGTTAGGTTTTTTAAAGGGCGGGGGAAATCCCGCCCTTACTGCATCCGCGCAACACGCCCCGCCCGTATAGGCCGTCTATCCTTGCGGCAAAGGAGGCCGTATGCACGATTATTGGCGTTTGCAGCGCAACGACAATGCGGAAGCGGTGTTATTGCCGCAGGATATGCGCTGGACGGACGAATTTGCCTGGACGGCGGTGGCGCAGGCCGAGCCGCAGCGGACTTTGACCGGCGGGCTGGTCATCCAACAGGCGGTCAAACACGGAGGGCGGCCGGTTACCCTGGCGGGCGACTGGGTGTGGCTGCCGCGCAAGACTTTGGAAACCCTGCGCGACTGGTGCGACATCCCCGGGCTGGTTATGACCCTGCGCCATCCGGACGGGCGGGAATATCAGGTCATCTTCCGCCTGCATGACGAAGTGTTGGGCAGTGTGGAGCCCGTGTGCTTTTCCACGCCGGAAGCGGCGGCCGACCGTTATACCGCCACCATACGTTTGATGACTGTTTGATTAAGGATTTTTATGGCTAAAACCACGCGCCTGACGCAGCAGGATTTGCAGATTTACCCGTCCCAGCGCATGACCGATACCGACGACGGCGGCGGCCGCATGGTCGGACGGCCGCTGACGGGGGCGGACAACGAAGTCTTCCCGCCCGTGTCCGACGTGGACAGGACGATGGGCAGCTTTGACGCGAGGCTGCTGTATCCTGCCGTCTTGCGCTCCGATACCGAACCGCTGTACGGCGGCCATTTCATCATCAGCGAACCGCCACAGGCGGCCAACGTATCCTTTTTGGCCTTCAAAGCCCGCAATTACGGCGAGACCCGCGCCGACATCATGCCGCGCATCGCCGCCTATTCCGTGCCGACCATAGAGGGGCGCATGACCCTGATGGGGCGGCATCTGGCGGGCGTGAGGCTGATACAGGCCTATCAGCGGGTGGAAGCGCCGCTGCCCAAAATCGGCGAACGCTACTGCCTGCAATATAAGGAAAAGAACGGCGTCCTGCCCGCCCGCTACGAATACTTCCGCATCGCCAATCTGGAACACGAAGTCCGAACCTTCGAAGTACCCAAGGGCAACGGCGAAATCAAGGAAATCCAACGGCGGGTGTTGAAGATGGAAATCGGCAACCCGCTGGCCTACGATTATGAGGGCGTGAATTATCCGCAGGAGGGCTATGCGGACATCGCCGGCAAGATTCTGGAAACGCAGGTGGCCGATTCGGCATCTTAATTACGGGGTCAAGCCTTTGGCGGCGGCGATACGCAAGGGGGATGCCGAACTGTCCGTATCGGGCATTTATGAGAAGCTCGTGCCGACCAGTACGGTGGAAACGCCCCATGCCGACCAATATCCGGTGCAATCCGACCAATGGGTGGCGACGGGGGAGGAACGCACGGTCTTCAGCACGCGCGATACGGTGGAAGGCACGCTGCACCTGCCCTACGCGCTGTTGCCGGGCAGCGTGAAGGTTAACGGTTATACCGACAATGCGCGCGGCCGGTTGGTCGGCAACGGCCAAAGCATCCAAGTGGATTACGAACGCGGCCGTCTGGACGGTATCCCGCAAAGTTACGGCCTGACCGTTGCGGCACGGGCGGCCGCCAAGGTGTCGGGCAGCCGTTATGCCACGCATATAGAGATTAAGGACGGCAATCAGGGCACGGCCTGGGCCCCGCTGCTCGCCCCCGCGCCATCGGCCGGCAGCCTGACGGTGTCTTATATGTCGCTGGGCGTGTGGTACGAGTTGCGCGACTACGGCGATTATGTGCTGCGGACGGAAACGGGCGAAGCCGCAGGCAGTGTGGCCGACAGCGGTTCGGTCATCCTCAACCTGCCCGCCCGCCCCGATATCGGCAGCCGCATCGTGCTGCAATGGGGCGATGCGGACGCCTACCGCACCTTCGACGCGAAAAAGGCGGGGCAGACGCCCGCCATCACCCGCGTGGACGGGGATGTGCGCCTGCCTTCGGTGCGCGGCGGCTGCATCAAGCCCGGCACATATACCTTGTCTTGGGGCGGCAAATCCGCCCGCGACAGCAACGGCAGGATTACGGGCGACGCCGAGGGCTGGATGCGTTATGCGGACGGCGGGGCGATGGTCAGGGGCATCACGGCCACTGCGGTGCAAATCGGTTATGACGAGTACACGGCCGAAGAAGTGCGGGGGCAGATTACTTTGGCGGGCGACAGTCCGGCCTTGGATACGGTCATAGGCCGCACCGCGCCGGGGTCTTTGGTGTTGGCGGTGCTGTATCAGGCCGCCGCCGACAGCACGACCGCCAAATGGGCGAAGCTGCTGTACAACGGGCGTTCCGCAGGCGAGGGTTTCGGCGACGGCACGATTGCGGCTGCCGCCAAACATGATTTGCTGATTGCCAAATCGGCGGGGCGGTATGAGGGGATGACGCTGGTCAAGATTACCGACAACGGCGCGGGACGGCTGATGGCCGATGACGTGCTGCTGAAACAGGGCAGTATCGATTATGCCACCGGCCGCATCATCCTGCCCGACCCGGTAACGGCGGGCATTCCGATTCAGGTTACGCTCAACAACGGCCGACGCGCCACGGTCGCCCCCGGCGCCAAGGTGGTGGATTACGACAAGGCAGGCAGCCCCGTGGCCCTGACCAAGACCATAGCGGGTTTGACGGTGGGCATCAAACAGGCCGCCTTTGCCCGCATCCCGTCCGAAGGGACGCGCCGCATCGCCAAGACGGAAACGCCGTCCAATATCAGCGCCAATGTGTTGAAGGATATGGCGGGGACGGCGGTGTTCAATTCTTGGACGTTTAAGTTGGGCGACAAGGAAATCGTGGAGCGCAACGGTATTTTGCTGGCGGATTGGGATGTGAAACGCGGCACGGGGCGCGCGGTAGGCCGTCTGAACGAGGGCGGTATTTTGACCTTCGGCGACCCCGATAACGATTACGGCGGCCTGAGCGTTACCGGCGGCATCGTAAACAGGCTGGCGGCCAGGCAGTATGCCTACGGCGGGCGCACGGTTTCCGCGCCCGTGAAACCCGAGAGTTTTACCGTGTACGCGCTGGCCGGCGGCGGCACGGTATTGAGCGGGCGCAGTGATGCGGACGGCAACATCAGCGGCGATTTCACGGGCAAAATCGATTATGAGACGGGGTTTTACGATATTAACCGCACGGACGGCTTCAGCCCCGACAGCCTGCGCTACAACGCGGTTACCCAAGACCATATCCCGCTGGACAGCGGCATTATAGGGATAGATGCGGTGCGCCTGCCCGCCGACGGCCGCGTCCCCGTCTTCCGCAAGGGGGATATGGTGGTGATAGGCAACCGCGTCAAACAGGATTTGGGGCGGGCGTTTACCGGCGGCCAGGTCATCAATTTGAACCGCAACAAGCTGGACCGCGTCTGCCTGCTGGATGCGGCGGGCAAGCATGTCTTGGCCGAACAATACGCGGTCGATTTGAACGCGGGCAGATTGACTTTGGCCGACCCGCTCAATTTGTCCGGCCACACCCTGCCGCTGACCGCCGTGTTGGCGTGGGAGGAAGAAAACCGCATCACGGCGGTGGACATTTCCGGCCGTCTGAAACTGCAGTTTCCCGTGTCGCGGGATTATCCCAAGGAAGGCACTTATGTTTCTTCCGCCCTGATCGCGGGCGACCTGCTGGTGCGCCACAGCGAGCCGTTCAGCCAAAAATCCTGGGGCGGCGTGTGGTCGGACAGCCTGATAGGCGACCCCATACTGGCCAAACTCAACCTGGCCGACTATCCCCTGAAACTGGCATCGGACGGCGCGATTACCGAACGCTGGCTGATACGCTTCATCAGCGAGAGCCAGTACCAACTGTACGGCGAGCACGTCGGGCTGGTGGTACAGGGCGACACCGTTACCGACCTTGCGCCGGCCAACCCCGCCACCGGCAAGCCCTATTTCCGCCTGCCTGCGGCCGCGTTCGGCGGCGGCTGGGCTGCACAAAACTGCATACGCATCAACACCTACGGCACGCCCATGCCCGTCTGGGTATTGCGGGCGGTACAGCCTGCCGCCGAAAAACAGCGCGGCCGGGACGGCTTTACCGCCTGCCTGCGCGGCAACACCGTGGCCGAATAAAGGAAACCATCATATGTTTGACACCCAACGCATCCCCGTAACCGTTTACCGTTCCACCGATGCCGCCGCGCCGCAGCTAAGCATAGCCGCCGGCGGCATCAAAACCGTACTCAAAGCCTGCCTGACCAACGGCTACGGCACAAAACAGCCGCTGGGCTGGGAAATGCCCTTCGAGAGCGGCAACGCCGCCTGCTGGCGCAGCCGCCACGACCAAAGCACCGGGCACGTCTTGTCGGTCAATGCCAATAATACCTATGCCGATGTGGCAGGTTACGGCACGGCCGTATCGGCCACGGACGGCGGCAACCCCTTTGCCAAAGGACGCTGGCCGTTTGCGTCCAACAACCGCCGCAGCGGGGTAATGTCGCTGCCCTGGGTGCTGGTCGGCCATGCGCGTGCCTTTATGCTGGTCATCTTGGACGACGGCGGCCAGCGTAACTTCTGCCCGTCGCTGTATTTCGGCGATTTCGCCAGCCTTGCGGCCGCCGACGCGGGCAACTGCATCCTGCGCCACAACGGCTACGGCCGCAATCTGACCGCTACCACCACAACCAATTACGACTCGGCGGTAGGCGGCCAGTTTGCCAAAAACCACACGGGCGACACCCCCGTCAATTACATTGAGATTTGCAAGGCGGACAATTACACCTGCACCTATCCCAACCCGATATCCAACGGCTTCACGGCGGACGACATCTATCTGGCCGAGCAGGTCGGCAGCAACAGCAGCCATTACGCCTTGCGCGGCCTGTTGGGCGGCATCTGGCGCATCGCCGAATCCATCCCCCGCACCAACAGCGGCAGCCCGCTGGAAACGCTTATCCCCTTCGGCACGGTATACGGCAACTTGGGCGACGGCGACAGTTATATGTATGTCCGCACATCGGACGCATCGGTAAGCAACAACCGCCCCGAGCATCTGATTAACCTGACCGCGTGGGAGCTGTGATGGCGGATTTGGTATTCGCAAGCCGGCTGCTGCTTCGGCGGCGGCAACAGTGGCCCAACGGCCACAACCTGCCGGCACGGCGGCGCGGACTGGCTTCCGCCCACTACAAATACGGCGGCAAGGGTTATATCGCCGGACAGGCGGAAGGCATCGTTACCGTGGCGGGCGAACCGGCTGCGCGGCGCATCTACCTGTTTGCCCGCCCGGCCATGACCTGCATAGCCGATACATGGAGCGGGGAGGACGGCACTTACCGCTTCACGCGGCTCAGTACCGATGCCCAATATCTGATGATAGCCGCCGACCATAAAAAACAATACGAGCCGGTCGGTTACGATTACATTACCCCCGCCCTGCCCGATGACTAAGGTAAACCCGTCCGCCCTGCCGCTGCCGCTGAAAACCCCGCTGTCCGCCCGACCGCCTGCCGAGAGCATTGGCAAACAGCTTCGGCACGGTTTCCAGATTCACGGTTTCGGCTTCGCGGTATTGCGCCCCTTTTTCCACGGCCACCCGCGCCATCAGGCTCAATACTTCGGGGAACTGTTCGGGCGGCACGTCTCTGTAGCCGACTTTGAATTTGGACTTAACCGCGCTCCACAGGGTAATCGCCAAAGCCTTCTGCTTCTCAAACGGCACGGACTGGAGCAGGATGTTGTGCAGGGCTTTGACTTCTGCCTGTTGTTCGCGGGTCAGGCCGGAGGGCAGGGCTTTGCGCTCGCTTTGCGGTTTCATGCTACCTGAAACTTCTTTCTCCAACACGTCCAGCACCCAACGGCGGAACTCTTTGGCTACTTTGGTTCGTGCCAACATGCCGAGCAGGTGGCAGCCGCGCAGGCTGAATACGCGCACCTGCTGTTTGCCGCCTGCGGTGGGCAGTTCGATAACCTGGGTCATGCTGTCGGTAAATTCGTCGGCATTATGTGCATATACTTCATTTATACGGTCTGCACGGTTATAACCCAAGACTACCGCAATTTGAGGGGACCTTAGCCAAGGTTGTCCGTTGATGTCGGTGATTTGGAAATTGATGTCTTTAAAAGACAGAGATAATGCGTTCATTGCTGAACTCCTTATGTTTAGGATTAAAAGAATACCCAAGGAATGGGTGGGGGTGTCCTACGTCATAAGAACGCCGGGTCGTTGCCGATACCCGCACCCCCGTAAACTTTTAATCCTATCGCTGTCAAAACGAAAACCAAGGAGCAACAGAATGAAAATCGGGAATGTGTAGATACGAAAAAACCAACAACAGGTCGGATGCTGCTTATGAGTAGGAAATTTGATGTTAGATTGTTTGGAGTGGCTTGTCAATAAAAAAGCCGCTTGGAGCGGATGAAGTTGCCCGAATGGGCGACCGCGTGGTTAAGAACCCATCAACAGTTGGGCGGACTTATTCCCCTTGCGGGTATTGTATTCGTCGCCCACGCGGTCATAGAAACTTCCTGCTATCGAAACAAACAACAAGGAAAGGAAATTCCAGACACAAAAAAATCACTTTGACGGAGTGATTGCCGCTGTTGATGTGGTTCTTACGCCACGGATAGGAATATAAAACAAAACCCCCTGCACATGCAAGTTTTTTGAAAAAAGGCTTGCCTTTTATTATAAGACAGCTTATAATAATCTTATGGATTAGGAAATAAGAAACCCGCCGTTTGGGGCGGCGGGAATCCGAAAAAGAAAGGAGGTAATGAAGATGATTAAGAAAATCCTAATCTTAGTGATTTTATTAGTTCTCTCTAGCAAAGCGTACTAATTAAAACACAACCCAGTGCGGTAGCGATACCGCCCATCCCCCAAACTTTTTATTACTTTTTACTATAAGGATTTGAAAATGGCAAACTCAAACAGCGAACATTCCGTCAAACTGCGCCGCGAAACCGCCGCCCGCATCAACCGCGAAAAACTGCAAAGCGGCGAATACAAACAATTCGCCGTCAAAGGCAGGGCGGCGGATGTCGATGTGATTCTTGCCGCCATCGAAAAGGCGGGCGGCAGCAAAACGCAAGCCCTGTTGAAAATCTGCCGCGAGTGGATGGGTTAATCATTTTGTCGGAGCCGCCGAAATGATCAGGCCGTCTGAAATTCAGGCGGCATTATACGCGGCTTGCCAACTGCAATAAAAGCCCCCGCCGGTGCAAGTAGGGGCTGTTGCCGTTCGGGCATCATTCTTCCATTTCGGTGTACATCCTGCCCAGTTCGTAGATGCGGAACATGGCTTTTTCATGCAGGCATCTCTCTTTCACGCCTACGCGCCGTCCTTGTACGCCAAAACGGGCGGCGTAGACTTTGCAGTCTGTTTCTTTGAAGTTTACCCATGCTCTTTGGGCGTTCATTAGTTCTTTGTCGTCGCCCATATTTCGGACGGCATCGGCCATTGCCACTCTGTAAACCGCCGTCAATTCGCTTTCTATGATGGCCAGTTGCCGTTTCCAGCAGGACAGGGAAGCGGCATCGTTGCGGATTTTGTCGCAGGCGGTCGATGCGTCCTGATGGGGCGACAGCCTGCCGGTAACGGCGTATGTGCCTGCCAAGGCAAAAGCGGGGGTGAGTAAGGCGGCCAGTAGTAGGATTTTTGCTGTTTTCACGGGGTTTGTCCTTTTTCGGGAACTTAAAAAAACGGTGGCGGGGCTGCCGTTCACAATGGCATGTGTAGCAATTGTTATTTTATCAAGCATAGGAGACACCATGTCCGATTTGAGCTATCCGCAGCATGAAGCCATGAAGCAGTGGGCGGAATCCCTTACCCATGCCGACAAGGCCGCTTTTGACGATACTTCGTCCGTGTGGCAGTCCGCCCCCGATAACGTAAACGAACTGGCCGAAGCCGTCAATGTGGGCGGCACGAAATACCACAGCGGGCGCGAGCTTGTCGCGGCCGCTATGGATTCCGCTGTTGCCGATTATGAGCGTTTGCACGGGTGCAAACCAAGCGGCGCGGTGTTGGACAGTGCCATCCGCACCACCCTGAACAGCCTTTCCCGCAGCCACCGTGAGCGGGCGGGTGTGGCACAGGCCGCCTTTGACGATATTACGGGCAATGCGTCGGGTGCGCCCATGCAGGCCAACCGTGCCGCCATCGGCATCTACAATTCGGTTACCGAAGCATTGCCGTTTGCGGGCATTATCCCTATGGGGGACGGTTTGCAGGGCAAAATCATCATTGCCGCACACGAAGCGGCCAATAAGGTGGGTTCGTATGACGCAGGCCAGAGTTTGGACGGTATCAACGGCGGCCGCCCCTTCATGTCGTCTACCCGCGATGTGGCGGCTACGGGTTCGGGGACGACCTTTGCCGCCAAAATCACTTATGCGGACGGGGACGCTGCAGGTTCGCCCGTTATCCCCAGCGGCACTGAAGTGTTTGTGAACGGTATCCCGGCAGGTGGTGTACCCGTCAATACCAACAGCAATGTCGCAACCGCCCCGATTGTCGGGGAAGTTGCCCTGCCCGACGGTTCGGGCGGCATGCAGGTTCACAAGGTAACGGGTACTTTGACTGCCGCAACGGGCGATGTGGCGCTAACATTCACGCCCGCCTTGCCAAGCGGCGCGAGAGTCAATGTGGCAGGTATCCTGAACTATGAAACCGAAAGTATGCGTAACAAACGCCCGGCCTTTCAAGCGTCCGCCGTTTCTTATGATTTCCGCGCTACGTTTACCAGCGGCATCTTCAAGGTTTCGCAAGAAGCCAAAGCGCAGTTCGCCGCCGAAGTCCGCCTTGACCCGTACAGTGAAGCGATGTTGGCCATGCGCCAGCAGTCGGCTGCCGAACGTCATACTTATGCTTTGCGCCTGATGTACCGTATCGCCGGTAATTATGTTTCTACCGCCAATTTGAATGCCAACAGCCGACAAGACCGCCGCAGCCGCGTGTCTATGTGGTCGGATGTGTTGTTCGCCTTGACCGCCGCCGACCAAAATATGTTGGAGCGAACCAACAGTTTCGGTATCGGCGTGATTTATGTCGGCGGGAAAGGACGCGCTGAAATGGAAGCGCTGCCGCCTGAAATCTTTGAGAAGGCAGACATCAGCAGCCAGCCCGGCATTTACCGCATCGGCCGCCTGTTCGGACGTTATGAAGTTTATTATGCGCCGAATGTCGTCAATGAAACCGCTTCAGGTATTGAGATGCTGGCAATCGGCCGCAGCGAGCAGACTGGTTTGAATCCCGTCATTGTCGGCGATGTCGTGCCGCCTACTTTTGTGAATCTTGGCGCGGGGCAGGATTTGCGCGAGGGGGCAGGCTATTTCCAAGCAGGCGCGATGCGTTTGAACCCGCATATCCAAGCTGCTTGCGGTGCGACCATTATTGCCGTTACGGGCCTTTAACCATAGGGGTGGGATATGGAAGAAAATAACGAAGAACAAGTCAAAAAACGCGGGCGGCAGCCGAAAGACGCGGAAACTGTCCCGCAGGAAGGCGGAAACACGCCGCAGGACAAATCAGACAGCTATGAATTGCCTGATTTTTATAAGCTGGCCGGGGTGGAAGCCGGACAATTCCCCTTCCGTTTGCTGATGGATAATAAAACCCCTTCGACTATGGCATTTCCGGAGTTGCGCGAACAGCCGGCAAATATGTTGAAGGCGTATGTAACCAATATCCCCGTGGTGTTTTACAACTCGACTATGGTTGAGTATTTCGCCGACAATTTGCGTAATCTGGCCGACTTGTTCGGCTGGACGGCGGAATTCGGGGTGTTTGTGAAAGGATATGAAGATGGCGCAGACTAATTACCGCCGTACTTTGGTCGGCCAGCAGTCGGGCGTGCAGGTCAATATGCCTGTGGACCGTGTGGACCGTATGCTGGCGGATGCGGGCGACCAGACTTTCGCGGTCGTAGGCCGTTTTTCGCGCGGACGTATCGATAAGCCGTTTTTGGTTTCCGCAGGCAAGATGCGGCGGATGTTGGGTGCGCCCCGCTCCATGCGCTCCGGCGCGGCAAATGAGACTTATGTCCAGATTTTCGAAGCATTTGAAAACGGGGCGGCCGCCGCCGTCGTGTCGCGCGTTGTTTCATCTCAGGCTGTTAACAGATGGGTTGTCGTCAATCATGGCGATTCCAATATTGTTACATCGGCTGCCGCCGTGCCGCAATCGTCTAACACGACGTGGCTGGCCGCCTTCCGTTTTGCGGACTGTATCAACGAAGGCTTGTATATAACCGTCCAAAAAGGGGACAGTGATAGGGAATTGTCTGCTACGTTCAGGGAACGCGTGAAGAACAGCAGCGGTTCTGATACGGCAGACGGGGAAATCCTGTATTCGTTTACCGGTTCTACCGACCCGGAAGCCAAGGACGATATGGGGGTCGGTTGCTTCTTGCCCGATGTGGTTGCCAGATATTACGGGGATTGGGTGGAAGCCGTGGTAAATGATGCCGCCGCCCAAATATTGCCTGCCGATGCTTTGGCGCTTTGCCCCTGCATTTCGGCGATAACACCGTTCGTTGATGGGGGCGAAGCCGATGCGGAAGCTTATAAGAAAGCCGCCGAACGGTTGGGCAATACGTCTGTCCCGTTCCGTTATATTTTGAGCGAAAGCAGCAACACTTCTTTGGTCAACGCGCTGTTGGGCGTCGGTCAAAAATGGAATCGTATTATGATGCAGGAAATCAGCGGAAGCCTGTCACTGGAAGCCGCCGTATCTTGGAAAAACAGATTCCGATATGACGCACAGGGCGGGATGTACTGTATGTGGGTTTGGTCGCCCATCAAGCGGGATGACCCGACTTATGCTTCAGGCAATCTGTTGTTCGGAACGGTGGGGCAGAAGATAGGCCGCGCCTGTGCCAGAAACGCGGTATCCAACGGTTTCGGCCTGCCCGCGCTGAATCAGCCGATTGCGGGCAAGGATTTTATGTTGTCCGGCACGAATGTGCAGCAGGTGTATTACCCCGATGATGTGGAGCTGGCGGCTTTGGCCAAGGCGCATATCAACCCCGTGCAGTATGTTTCTTATCATGACGGCAGCGGGTATGTGTGGGACGACAGTTTGAGCGGGGCGAAGAAGAACGGTATTTTGCGCTTGGAAAGCGCGGTGGAGATTTCGGTGTGGAATTAGGACCAGTTCGGCAAGTATGCCCGAAGCCTGATACAAAAGCCGATGTCGGAAGCCATCCGCCTAATGAAGCGGTTCGCCGAAGATACTTTGCAGGCGAAGCAGGCCAGCGAATGGTTAGTCCCGTCAAGTATGCTGGGCGGAAAGGCTTATGCCTATACGGTACAGCCAAACCCGCGCGACCCCGATACGGTTATGGATGTGGTGCTTAATCTTTCCATCGACGGGGTGGTGCGCCGTATCAATATCTCGCAAAATCTGTACAGCCGTTCTTGATTGGATTGGAGACGAATATGGACTTTATTAATCAGTTGCGCCTGAACAGCCGTCAGGCAGACAAACCCGCCGCACGGCAATCCGCCGTTTTTGACGGTTTGAGTTATTCGGCTGAAAGTGATATGGAAGCGGCAGAGTTAAGCCGCCTGAAAATCGATGTGGCCGCCACTATTGCGGAGTGGACGGAAACGGACGATGACGATTTGGACGCGGGCGAAAGCCGCGCCGACCGCTTCGATGCTTTGATGATTGGTTTGGCCGATGCGGACAAAAACGGGGATTTGAGCGATGACGAGCTGAATCTGCTGGATATTGCCTATAATGTTGCCTATGACATTCTGCTGGCCAAGGGTGTTTCCGAAGACGATGCCGACGCCATGTTGAATGAAGGCGATGCCCAAGCCGCCGAATTTATCCATGAGCTGTTGGTCAATACGGCGGCGGACGGGGAAGATGCGGAGTTGGACGAAATCAATAATTTTGCCTTTGACAGCGACAGCGACGCGGCGGTAATGGACGCGGCCTACAAGCGCACTGTGGCCATCCGCAACGGTAAGAAGACGATTATCCGCAAGCGTATTTCGGGCATGGTGCGCCTTACGGCAAAACAAAAGGCCGCCATACGCAAGGCACAGCGCAAGGCGCATAGCGGCAAGGCGCGTATGAGCCGTTTGAAGTCTATGAAGAAGCGGCGCAGTATGGGGCTTTAAGCTATGTCCCTGCTGGAAAAGGTTGCCGGTACGGTTTTGGGCTTGGCGGCGGAAAGTGCCGCACCGAGTTCGAACTGGGGCAGTATCCACCCTGATTTAATCGCGGTGTTAAGCCAGGAAGGCGCGGCGGGTTTTGTCGGTCAAGGCTTTGGTCAAGGACGGCAATATAGAGCAGGATTTCGGCTGGCAAAGCCCGTTTGAGAATGTCCGTATGGACAGTGCGAATCCGACTTTGGCCGCTGTGGCGCAATCGGGTTTGGCCGATGATTTGTCGCAAAAGTTGATGGCGCACGCGGAATCTTTGGGCGTGGGGCAGGGCGATGTGATGCAGCAAATCCAATCGGGTTTGGCGGGCGCGGCCGGCCAGGCCGCCGGCAGGACGGGGATGACCAAGCTGAATTCGCGGCAGATTTTTGCCGGGCAGTCGCCCCTGAAAATCAGTATGACTTTGCTGCTTCGGGCATGGGAAGACCCGTATGGCGAAGTGCAAAAGCCGTTTCAGACGTTGCTGCAGATGGCGTATTCGGCCAAGCTGGCGGAAAACCAGCTTGATTTTGATTCGGGTGCGCTGGCCGCCGAAATCCAAACCAACGGGGCTTTGAGCAGCCAGTCGGCACAGGAAGCGGTTAAGGCGCTTTTCCCGTCAGAAGCCCCCAAGCCCGTTATTTTGACCTACAAGGGCGAGCGTTACCCGCCTATGGTCATTGAGAGTATAGGGAAGCCTTTGGACGCGCCGTATAGCCCTATGGGGGATATTTGGCTGGAAGTGCCGCTTACGTTGAGCAGTGTGCAGGCCTTGGATTACCCCGATTGGCAGAAGGCTGCGGCCGTGACTTTGGGCGGGATGTTGTCCGGTGTCGCGGCAGAAGCCGTCAATAAGGCCGTCGAGTTATTCGGTTAAGCAATGGCAACCGGTCTTTGCCGCCCGTTTGGGCGTTTTTTTTTGCACGGGTATCGGGAACATGGGATATTGCAGGCCGCATTAAAGGTCAAAATAGGGTTTTTGAATCCTATCGGGGGGGCTATGATGGACTACGCAAAACTTACTCAAAACGATAAAACCGCCCCGCGCGAGTTGTTGCAGGTTTTGAAGCGGGCAGGGGCTGAAATCGCGCAAAGTTCTGTTGGCAAAGCGAAAAGGGAAAACAGTGTTTCTTTCAGGCCGGTACACATTACTTTTGCCGACAGCCAAGTCTTGGAATTACGCATTAAGGAAAGCGGCGATATATACCAAGTCCGTATCAATAACAAGGTTACGCCTATCAAGAATCAGGACGATGAGAAGCTGGCGGCGGCGGAAATCGTCAAGCTGATAGAAGCCAATTCGCAAAAGTTTCAGGCCATGCAGGCGCGTAAGAAGGTCAGGTTTCCCGATGGGCTGAAATCTACCATCAAGCGCAAGGAGGAAGCCTTGCAGGAACGGATAGACGAGCTGGACAGGCAGATAGCCGATGTCAAAGGCCGATTGGCGCAAAGGGGTTTGTAATGGGCATTTCCACAGGAATCATACGTTACAACCTGAATGACAGGGGGCGCAAGCACATTGGGCAGGAACGCCGTTTCAATGTTGCGAAATTTGCGGCCTTGGTAAACGGGCCCAAGGTGCAGGAAATGGTCGGGAAAGGGGATATGGTCGGTTATCTGGGGCATGATGTGCGCCGCCAATTCGGCCTTAACCCGCCCGAAACGGCCTTGCAGGACGGGATTTTCGTCCCCATAGAACCCGCCTTTGTTACTACCCGCATTCATGTTTCGCCCGATGGCACGGTAGAACACGAAGCT